>CAJQQW010000329.1 GCA_905480565.1 uncultured Halioglobus sp.
AACAATGAAATCATCCTGACCATGACCGGGTGCGGTATGCACCGCGCCCGTGCCAGCATCCACGGTCACATGTTTTCCAAGGACGACGGGGACCTGACGCTCGAGGAAGCAATGCTGCAACAATTGATTTTCCAGCGCGGCCCCTTTACATCGACCGAGAATAGTTACCGCGCCTAGCCCGTAGCGCGCGGCACAGTCGTCCATGAGAGCGGATGCTAGCAACAGAGCGCGCCCCTCACCTTCAATCAACACGTAGTCAAGCTCCGGATGCAGACAGACCGCCATGTTGGCGGGCAATGTCCATGGCGTCGTTGTCCAGATTGGAATCGCGATTTGACCGGCATAATCTGCGCCACAGGCGGCATTGATAGCTGCGGGGTCTATCGCCGTAAACGCGACATCAATAGCCGGAGAGTGCTTGTCGTGGTATTCAACTTCGGCTTCTGCCAGTGCTGAACCGCAGTCCATACACCAGTGCACTGGCTTGTAACCCTTGTGCAGATGGCCATTCTGTACAATACGGGATAGGGCCCGCACAATGCCCGCCTCAAATTTAAAGTCCATAGTGAGATAGGGATTGGACCAGTCGCCAATGACGCCCATGCGCATAAAATCGCGCTTCTGGCCTGCTATTTGTTTCGCGGCGTAATCACGACACTTCTTGCGAAACTCCGCTGCCGTTACCTTGCCACCGGGCTTGCCAACTTTTTTCTCGACATTCAGCTCAATGGGCAGACCGTGGCAATCCCAGCCTGGTATATAAGGCGCATCGTAACCGTCCAGCGTGCGTGCCTTAATGATAAAGTCCTTCAGAATTTTGTTGACCGCATGGCCCACATGCAGCTCACCATTGGCATAGGGCGGGCCATCGTGCAGGATGAAACGGGGACGTCCGCGGCATTCCTTTCGGATCATGTCGTAGATGCCCATTTCCTGCCACTGCTTCAAACGCCCCGGCTCACGCTGGGCCAGACTGGCTTTCATAGGAAACGCCGTCTTGGGCAGATTCAATGTGTCCTTGTAATCACTCATAATTCTTTGGTCGAGTCACGGGTCTGGCTGAACCAGTCTCGCGTGTCACCTATATCCCTCGCTATATTTTCTTTGAGCTCCTCAATAGAGCTAAATTTCATTTCGTCTCGCAATTTATGACGAAACGTTACGTCAATGTATTGGCCATAAAGATCCATTTCTCTATCGAGAAGATGAACCTCCAGGTTGGCCTTGATACTGTCATCCACAGTCGGACGCACACCCACATTCGCCACGCCCGGAACGCGTTCAAGACCAGCCACACTGACCTCGACGACGTATACGCCTGACAGGGGCGAACGCAATCGACGCAACTCAAGATTCGCCGTAGGCGTGCCAAGCGAACGCCCAAGCTGTCTGCCGTAGATCACCCGGCCAGACATACTGTAAGGGCGACCCAACATCATTTCCGCCGCTTCGAAATCTGCGTTTTCCAGCGCCTCTCGAATACGGGTACTACTCACCCGTTCGCCCCCAATCTCAAAGGTGGACGTGGCACCCGCTTCAAAACCGTAGCGCAAGCCCTGTTCACGAATGAAGTTCGTATCACCCTCTCGCCCGGCGCCAAAGCGGAAATCATCGCCCAACACCACGTAACGCACCCCCAGCCCCGCTACAAAAATATTATCGACAAACTCCTGTGCTGACATGCCGCGGAACTGCTCGTTGAAGCGAATACGCAGCAAGCGCTCCACCCCAAGCCCCTCCAGCGCCCGGCACTTCTCCCAAAAACTCATGATTCGAGCAGGCGCCTTCAAGGGTGAGAAATATTCCCTCGGCAGTGGCTCAAAAGCAATAATGAGTGCCGGTAGAGAAAACTCAGCGGACTTCTCCAGCAGATGCCGAATCACCGCCTGGTGACCCAGGTGAACGCCGTCGAAGGCACCGATAGTGGCGACACAACCGTGATGCCTGGGCCGCAGGTTGTGCAGCCCTCGAATCAGTTCCATGGGGAAAAAGCCCGAACAAACCAAACGCAGCAGTATATCGAAAATAGGCCCCCCGGCATATGGCCCCGCAGCCGGCTAAAGATTGGTAATCACTCTCGGGGAGGGCCAGTGAGAGCCGCGGAGGGCGCCCGCAGCTGAGACAGCCGTGTTCCCAGCAGCCAGTGCACCGCAAAGTACACCAGGGCACCGAGTCCACACAGGGATGCCATCCCCAGCGCCCGCTGCCACCAGCTCCACTCGACCCAGGTCGTTGTAGCCGGAGTCAGCATGAGAACAGCAAGCACCATCGCAGCGGAGGCCGACACCAGTCGCAGCGTATAACGCTTCCATCCGGGCTGAATCTGGAGAAAATCAGCTGCCAGCAGTCCACGGAACAGCAGTCCCGCATTCAGCATGGCCGCCAGACTTGTGGCTAGCGCCAGTCCCACGTGGCCGATATTCCAAAAATGCATGAGTGGCAGCGTAAAACACAGATTCATCACCATATTGGCGACCATGGCTTGAATACCAATTTTGACCGGCGTAGCCGTATCCTTGCGCGCATAAAACCCTGGCGCCAGCACTTTGACCAGCATAAATGCCACTAGACCGAGAGCATAGGCGCGCAGGCTCAGCGCCGACATCGCCACATCATCCGGAGTGAAGGCTTTGTGCTGAAACAGTGTCACCAATATCGGCTCGGCGAGTATGATTAACGCGAGGGCAGCGGGAATGCCTATCAACAGCACACAGCGCAAGGCCCAATCCAATGTGGCGCTGAAAGACGATTGGCGGGCAGCGGCCCGGTGGGCGGACAGGTTGGGGAGTATGACGGTGGCAATGGCAATGCCGAAAATCCCCAGTGGCAGTTCGGCAAGGCGGTCGGAAAAGTACAGCCAGGAAACGCTGCCCGTAGGCAGGAAAGACGCCAGCACGGTATCGAGCATCAGGTTGATCTGGCTCACCGATACGCCGAACAGCGCCGGCACCATCAGGGTCATAATGCGACGCACGCCCTCATCCTTGGTATCCCAGACAGGACGAGGCACGAGGTCCAGGCGGTAGAGCGAGGGCAGCTGAAACAGGAGCTGCACACAGCCCGCCAGCAACACCCCCCATGCCAGAGCAAACACCGGCTCCGCGAACCAGTGGCTGGCAACCAGCGCGGCGCCAATCAATGACAGGTTGAGAAACACCGGAGTGAAGGCCGGCACCGCAAAACGCCCATAGCTGTTGAGAATCGCGCCGCAGAAACCGGTCATGGAAATCAACGCCAGATAGGGAAAGGTGATACGAATCATGTCAGCGGTAAGATTGAATTTTTCCGGCTGCCCGACGAAACCCGGCGCAAATACCGCGGTAATCAAGGGGGCAGCCAGTATAGACAACAGCGTGATAATGAGTAGCGTGCCGCCGAGCACACCAGCGACGCGGTTCACCAATGCCTGGGCGGCAGCGATGCTGCCCTCCGATTTGTAGTCTGCCAGTACTGGCACGAACGCTTGTGAAAAAGCGCCCTCTGCAAACAGGCGGCGCAGGAAGTTGGGAATTTTGAATGCGACGAAAAAGGCATCAGCGCTGGCCGCCGCACCAAACACAGCTGCAATCACGATGTCCCTCACCAATCCAAGCACGCGGGAGATGGTCGTCATACTCCCCACGAC
>CAJQQW010000330.1 GCA_905480565.1 uncultured Halioglobus sp.
ATTGATCTCCACCATCAATTCGCCCGAGACAACACGCGAAAATACATCCTCCGATGACTTCTGCAGCTCCGCCTCACTGGCGGTATAGGTCAGCATCGTAGGTCTTGTTATAAACAGGGAACCCTTGTTGGCTAATATTTGTAGATCGAGCGGCGCTGGCGCGCCCGAGGCATTGCCGAAACTAACCATTAGCCCCCTGGGTCTCAGGCAGTCCAGTGATATCTCGAAGGTCTCCCGACCCACACCATCGTAAACTACAGGCAGTTTTTCGCCCCCAGTGATCTCGAGTACGCGGGCAAGGACATCCTCGGTGCGGTAATTTATGACATGAGTATAACCATGCGCTCGCGCTAATACGGCCTTTTCTTCAGATCCGACAGTGCCGATAACATTAGCACCAATGCTTCTAGCCCACTGACCAAACAACAACCCGACACCACCCGCTGCCGCATGAAACAGGCAGGCCTCCCCCGCCTTTATCGGATAGGTGCGCTGCAACAGATACTCAGCGGTCTGTCCCTTCAACAGCACGGCTGCCGCCTGCTCGAAGCCCACTCCCTGCGGTATCTTCACCAGTCGCGTCGCGGGCAGATTAATTGCCTCCGCGTAAGCACCAAAGCCGGCAGAGCAATACGCAACCCGATCGCCTTCGGACAGTTCCACGCCTTCGCCAACAGCCTGTACTTCTCCGGCGCCCTCCAGTCCGAGACCCGTCGGCAATGGCAGTGGATAGAGACCACTGCGGTGATAGGTATCGATATAGTTCAAACCAATCGCCTTGTTCGTCACCGTCACCATACCTGGCCCAGGGGGCCCAATGTCCACTTCCTGCAGCTCCATAACATCGGGCCCACCGGTCTCATTAATTCTCACTGCGCTTATCATAAGATCTCCACACAACACGTTCACGGCTCACTGACACGGAAATATTTCTGCAAGTCCAATCTTCACTCACTGAAATACCGGCGCCATCATACCTTGTATAACGACCCATCACCGAAGGAGGTGCCCACGGGCTTGCAAAGCCAGAATTTGAGCGTACCCTCTCCACTCGTAGACACCCCCTGATTCGCAGCCCCCGGAGGTTCAACTCGCGTGTTCGACGACATTCAACTGGATCGCCAGTTGCGCCTGGGAGTGGATGCACTCGCGTTCAGCAAGCCAACGGCCGTACAGGCCCTATCAATACCTATAGCCCTCAAAGGACGGGATATGATGGTCTGCGCCGAGACCGGCAGCGGCAAGACACTAGCCTACCTCGTCCCTCTGGCCCAGCGCATTCTTACGACAGAACATACACGCTCGGGCGGCACACTCGCACTGGTGTTAGTACCGACCCGTGAGCTGGCCCGGCAGGTTCTCAAGCACTGCCGGCAACTGCTGAAGAAATCACCTTTGCGTGTTGAAGCCATCACCGGCGGTGAGGAGTTCAGATACCAGCAAGCGGCATTGCGCAAAGATCCGGAAATCCTGGTCGCAACACCGGGGCGCATGCTCGAACACTGCAAACGAGGCAGTGCCGATCTTGGGATATTGCAAACGCTGGTGCTGGACGAGGCAGATCGTATGCTGGATCTTGGCTTGCGCGAGGACGTGTTGGCTATCGCTTCGTTCACCGCGACCCCACAAACGCTGCTCTACTCCGCCACATTGACTCATCGCGGGGTCAAGGAGATGGCAGACACACTACTCAAGCATCCGGAAACCATCAGTACCGGAAAGGAGCGTGCGGCCCATAACAACATCGTTCATCAGTTGATAATGGCGGACAGTCAAACACACAAGAACGCGCTTTTGCTGCGGCTGCTGCAAGAGGGTGAGTACACGCGCGCACTCGTGTTTGGAAACAAGCGCACAACCGCCGCTCGACTCGCTGATCTTGCAGGCACACAGTCTCTGCGCTGCGGTTGCCTGCACGGAGAGATGACGACTGAAGAACGCAGGCTGGTCGTGCAGCGCTTTCACAACGGCAAGATCAATGTGCTGTGTGCAAGCGACGTCGCTGCTCGCGGGCTGGATGTATCGGGTATCGAAGTAGTAATCAATTACGACATTCCACACAGCGGCGACGATTACGTGCACCGCACAGGACGCACCGGCAGAGCGGGCGCCTCCGGTATTGCGATTTCCCTTGCCTCCGCCGCTGAATGGAAACAGGTACAAAGTATCCAGCGCTACCTGTCACTGGACTTCGAGAGCCTCTCACTGCCCGGACTGATAGCCAGGTTCAACGGCAAACATAAGACTTCTGCCTCAACCACTCATCATCCCGATGAACAGCGTAAGGCAATCAGGGCTAAGGACGAGAGCAGCGCCAATCCCCAGTCAAATAAGTCGTCCGGTCGTGCGCGACGCAGAGCTACTCCGGAAGAAAACGATGGATTTTCTCCCCTGAAGAAAAAACCTGGGAAATGATTCGCGCCTTTTTCGGAGTCGGGCTCGAGGAGCGCGACAGGACCCGTATAACAGACTGGCGTGATCAGGCCTGTGCCTGCGAAGGCAAACCGGTTCCGCCTGCCAACCTCCACATCACACTTGCCTTCATCGGCGATATCAAGCGGACTGCGCTGGAGCACATCGCCGATGCCGCAGAAAGCTATTTCGCCATGAATGTTATCGGCGGCGGCACACTGGTACTGGATACCGTGGGCTACTGGTCCAAACCGGGTATTTTCTGGATAGGCCCGAGCCAGTGGCCGCAGACTCTGAACCGCTTGTCACAAAAGCTGGGGCATCTATCTTGCGCCGCCGGCGGCAAACGCAACAACCGTCCCTTCCAACCCCACGTCACCCTGCACAGGCGATGCCGCAACCCGCCAGCGGCGCCCCTGTATGAACCAAACGTCAGCCTCTCGTATGCACACTGCACTCTTTTCGAATCGCATCAAGGCAAAAAGGGCGTCAGCTACCACGCTCTGGAGCGATGGCCACTGCAGCCACAGTAAGAGACGCCACACTGGAATTTTCCTGACCTCAGTATATTTTGGCAGCGAACATACGACCCCGGACGGGATTCAGTTAGAATGCCATCCTGACCATTGATCTGGAATACGTGTTCATGCCCAACCCCCTGCTTGAAGAAAATACTTTACCGCCATTTAACGCGATCAAACCACAACAGGTCGAACCTGCCATACGGGATTTGATTGAACGCAGTAAGACGCGCATCAACGCACTTCTTGACGAGCAGAACACGTATAGCTGGGACAACTTGCTTGCGCCTGTTGAGGCACTGGAGGACGCACTTTCGCAGGCTTGGTCTCCGGTCTCACATCTCAACAGCGTCTGTAACAACGAAGCAATGCGCCAGGCCTACAATGCCTGCCTGCCCCTGCTGTCTGAGTACCAAACCTGGAAAGGGCAGCATAAAAAGCTGTGTGCCGCGTATCGAGAAATTGCCGCCAGCCCTGACTTCACATCCAAAAGCGACGGTGTGCGACGTGCGGTGGAAAAAGCACTGCGTGACTTTCGCCTGGCTGGCGTAGACCTGTCCCCAGAGGAAAAAGTGCGCTACGGCGAACTCAAAAAAAATCTTTCCCACCTCGGCAGCCGCTTTTCCGAGAACGTTCTGGATGCCACCAACGCCTGGTCGCGCCTGGCCACTCGGGAGGAGCTGGCGGGTCTGCCGGAAACCGCTCTCGCCAGCGCGCGCCAGGCGGCCGAGCAGTCCGGGGACGACGGCTACCTGATCAACCTGGAATTTCCCTCGCTGTCTCCTGTATTAAACTACTGTGCCAATCGCGCGCTACGTAAGGAGGTATATACCGCTCACTGCACCCGCGCCTCACAGCAGGGTCCCAATGCCGGCGAGTGGGATAATTCCGAATTGATTACGCAAACGCTGGAGCTGCGACACCAGCTTGCGCAACTCCTGGGATTCGATCACTACGCCGATCTGTCTCTGGCAACCAAGATGGCCGACAGCCCGGACAGCGTAAGACGCTTTCTGGATGAGCTGGCGGAGAAATCGCTGCCTCAAGCACGCCGGGAGTGGGCGGAACTGGAAGCATACGCCAAACAGGAAGATGGTCTGGAGAGTCTGGAAGCTTGGGACACCAACTATTACAGCGAAAAACTGCGCGAGGCGCGCTATCAGGTATCGCAGGAGGACATTCGCCCCTACCTTCCAGTCGACCGAGTGCTTCCGGGCCTGTTTGAAGTGGTGAGACGGCTGTACGGACTCGAGGTGAGTGAAATAGAAGAATTTGATCGTTATCACTGCGATGTAAAGCTGTTCGAGGTACTGGCGGAGGGTAAGGTCATCGCCCGCTTTTACCTCGATCTGTACGCGCGGGCCCACAAACGCGGCGGGGCCTGGATGGATGAGTGCCGTGTACGCCGCGAAACCAGAGAGGGCCTGCAACTGCCCGTTGCCTACCTCGTGTGCAATTTCACCCCGCCTGTGAGCGATGAGCCGTCACTGTTGACTCACAATGAACTGACAACGCTCTTTCATGAGTTTGGTCACGGCCTGCATCATATGCTCACGCAACAGACTGTAGCCGCGATTTCGGGCATCAACGGCGTCGAGTGGGATGCGGTGGAGCTCCCCAGTCAATTTCTCGAAAACTGGTGCTGGGAGCCAGAGGCATTGTCATTCATCTCGGGGCATTACCAGACCGGTGAACCCCTGCCTGAGGAGCTGTTGAAGAAACTGAGTGCGGCCAGAAATTTTCAGTCCGGCATGGCGATGGTGAGACAACTGGAGTTCGCGCTTTTCGATTTGCGGCTACATGCAGATTGGGGCTCAAACACCATTACCTCAGTGCAGAGCCTGCTTGACGATGTGCGTAAACAGGTCGCCGTGGCCAGCGCACCCTCTTTCAACCGGTTTCAGAACGGTTTTTCTCATATCTTTGCGGGCGGTTATGCAGCGGGCTACTACAGCTACAAATGGGCAGAAGTATTATCATCTGATGCCTTTTCCCGCTTTGAGGAGGAAGGCATATTCAACACACAGACGGGGCAAGCATTCAGGCAAAACATATTGGAGGCTGGCGGCTCAAAGGACGCGATGGAACTGTTTGTCGCCTTCCGCGGCAGAGAGCCCAGTATTGACCCCCTGTTACGTCACAGCGGGATTACCGGTTAGACGGCAGCACCGGGAATTGCCAGCCCAAAGTCAACGGGGCATTCAGTAACGAT
>CAJQQW010000331.1 GCA_905480565.1 uncultured Halioglobus sp.
ATGTCATCAAGAAACCAGGGGCTGTCGAGACTGTTGATGCGTGTCCATAGCTGAGTATCGCCAAATTCATTTTCTCTGGCGATTCGAATAAAACCCTCTCGCGCAGCCTCCTTGTTGTCGATAGCGACAGCGTCCTCCATATTGCCAAGCAGGATGTCCACCCTGCTTGCGATACCCGGCGCCTTCTCGGCCATCTTGGGGTTACTGGGGTCAAAAAAATGGATCATGCGAGAGGGGCGCACGGGTATATCCGCCAGGGGTTGTGGTGCGCCCAACGCCAGGGGCTTTAAAAAATCACGTGGACTGCGCATAAGATATCTCCGCTGCTTTCTATGACTTAATAGTTGGACTGCGATCGGTCAGTTGCCGACGCAGTGCATCGTACTGCCGATAAAGATCAGGCGTTTCCGATTGAATCTGTTCAACAATAGCGGCTTCGCCTCCCAGCCGCTCGACGCCGTGGGTGCCAAACTCTTCCTGCAGGCGATTCATAATCCAGTAGGCCTGGTAGCCCCTGCGCCGGTGTTTCAGTAACTTGTTTTTCAAAAGGGCTTGGAAGTGAGCGTCAAGGCAATCTACCAGTTCGGAAATGCCGCTTCCCTGAGTGGCAGAGGTCGATAATACCGGCACGCGCCACGCACCATCGGGGTGCTCAGAGGTCAGGGCGCCCGCCAGCTCTGATGCTGTACGCGTCGCCATGGCGCCCAGATCTGCCTTGTTGACCACCAGTATGTGGGGCACCTCCAAAATGCCGGCTTTCAATGACTGGACGCTGTCACCGGATCCAGGCTGGGCGACGAAGCAGGTGGTATCGCACATTCGCGATATATCTATTTCCCGTTGTCCGACGCCTACGGTTTCGATCATAACGATATCAAATGCAGAGGCCATCACCTGGCACATTGGCCAGACCTCGGCGCTGAGACCGCCGTAATGGCCGCGACTGGCGAGTGAACGAAAGAATACGCCGCGGTCATCGGGATTAGAGTGGAGACGCAGTCGATCACCCAGTAGAGCGCCGCCACTCAGGGGGCTGGATGGATCCACCGCCAAGACGCCGACCGTCAATCCGCGCCGTCGCCACTCGCTGATGAGGCAGGCGCCCAGGCTGGACTTGCCGACCCCCGGGGGACCGGTCATGCCGATCATGTGCGCGCCGGTAGCTTGGGTGTTTCCCTGCAGCAGGTGAACCAGCTCCGCCGAACGCGCTCGTGAGGAGCCTCTGCGGTCATCCAGCAGGTTCAAAGCCTCAGCCAGAGCGCTTCGCTCTCCTCGCTGCACGCCGGCGGCAAGTTGGTCGACCCGGCGGCTATCGGCGGACTGAGAAGACAAGATCAGGCGTCGGGCTCCAGCCCGTTTGTTTCACGAATAATGTCCACCATGCGATCCATGATCTTATTCATATCCATGTCCTTGGGCGTGAATACGGCTTTTAGGCCCTTTTGCATGAGGAGCTGTGCATCGTCTTCCGGGATAATACCACCGAGAACGATCGGTATATCGCTCGCGCCAATGGCGCTGAGCTCCAGATGAATCGCCTCAACGAGTTCAAGGTGGCTGCCTGAGAGAACAGAGAGTCCTATCAGATGTACGCCTTCTTCCTGCGCGGCTCGCGCTATTTGGGCCGGAGTCAGGCGAATGCCTTCGTAGACAATTTCAAACCCGGCATCACGCCCTTTGACGGCGATTTGCTCCGCGCCGTTACTGTGTCCATCCAGGCCTGGCTTGCCAATCAACAAGCGCAGCGGACGGCCTATTTCCTCGCCTGTTCGCTGCACGCGAACTCTTGTGCGCTCGAGCGCCTCACTCGAGCCTGCCTGAGCGCGGTTGATATCTACGCCAGTAGGGGCGCGATATTCACCAAAAATCTGGCGCAGCTCCTCGCTCCATTCGCCGGTAGTGACGCCGGCCTTTGCGCAGGTGATGGAGGAGGGCATAATATTTTCGCCACTCTTGGCGGCCTCGCGCAATGCCTCGAGCGCAGCGGCTACATCTATTTCGGAACGATTCGTCCGAAAAGCGTTCAGCGAGGCGATTTGTTCTTGCTCCACCGTGCTATCCACATGCAGGATGCCTGATTCATCGCCCGCCGTGAGTGGTGATTGCGCACTTTCTTTGAAACAGTTCACGCCCACGATTGGCAGCTCGCCGCTCTCTATACCAAGCATGCGACGGGTGTGGCTTTCCACAAGCTCTCGCTTGACGTAGCCACTCTCAATGCAGGCCACCATGCCACCGCGTGAATCAATCTCCATCATTTCTTGTTGCGCACTGGCTATCATCTCTGAGACCTTTGTCTCGATGACCGGCGAGCCGTCCAGCAGATCGCCGTACTCCAGTAAATCCGTTTCCAGCGCGAGAACCTGTTGCATACGCAACGCCCACTGCTGATCCCAGGGGCGAGGTAATCCCAGTGCCTCGTTCCAGGCGGGCAGCTGAATTGCCCGAGCCCGGGCATTTTTTGACAGTGTGACGGCCAACATCTCAAGCACAATGCGCTGCACGTTGTTCTCTGGCTGTGATTCAGTCAAGCCGAGCGAATTAACCTGTACACCATAGCGAAAGCGGCGTTTTTTGGGGTCCTCCACCCCGTAGCGCTCGCTCGCCAGGTCATCCCAGAGCTCCACAAACGCGCGCATTTTGCACGTTTCTTCGACAAATCTGATGCCTGCATTTACGAAAAAGGAAATCCGGCCCACGACGTTGTGGAAGCGATCTGCGCTTACCTGACCGGAATCGCG
>CAJQQW010000332.1 GCA_905480565.1 uncultured Halioglobus sp.
TAAAGATGCGGCACGCAACCTGGAGTTGGTTGCCGAATCAATGACATCGGGGCAGATCGCCATAGCTGAAAATCGCGTATTGTGGTGGAATCCTGATAATCGATAAACAATAGCTACACGAGAGACGTATGAGCAAGAGAGTGCATTTAGTTTGGAACGCTATGGTGCTGTTATTTGCTACTTGCTGGATAACAAGTACAAACGCCGATGGTTTCTATATCGGAGCCGGTGCCTACAGGACGGATATCAGCATTGACGACTTTGACGATGATGATTATGCACCCGCCGCTTTTGTCGGCTATCAATTTCTGGATACAAATATATTGATGTTATCTGGCGAACTGGGTTACTACGATTTTGGGGACTACGAGAGCAATGACACTAAAGCCGAGGGATCTGCTATCACTTTGGCCGGTGTTGCCTACTTGCCTCTTGGTCCATTTTTTGAGGTCTACGCTAAGGCCGGCATAGCATCAGCAAAAATCGAAGTAAAAGATGCGGGCGATGGGCAAGATTTTGACGGAGAAGATGGCTTTGGTGGTATTGGTGTCTCTTTTGATATTCTGGACACGATCGATATTTATGCAGAGTATTTGGCATTTGACACCGAGTTGAATTCCAGGATGTATGGTATCGGTGTCCGGCTGGATTTTTAGTCAAGCTATTGGTGCCGCTGTTTTTTTTCGAACTGTCATAGCGAGCGAGCTGGCTCTGATGACTCAATATTCGCACAATCAGCGTCTGTAGCAGCCTTCCGTCTCAACGCCCATCAGGCAGGCTTCGCCCTGTTCTGGTGGGCGAGTAGCGAATGTTGAGACCTATGAGCATGAAATCAAGAATTCTGAACTCGATAGGGAGTCGACTATGAGTTATCTGCTAGACAAGCGGGAAAATCTACTCTTTTTTTAGTCATATGTTCTATACTTTCAAGTTCTTCGATTTGCGAGATGGATAAACAGAAATGAATGTGTCGAAAATAGTCTGTTGCCTGGTTACAGCCGCATTGGTCAGTTTGCAGGTAAGTTCAGCGAGCGCGTGTACTTTTATCACTTTGACAGGCGCCGACGGTACCGTGGTCGCATCACGGACGATGGAGTGGGGTGCGTTTGATTTATCGCCGGAGATGACATTTGTGCCATCAGGCACGGCCTTCTCTGCAATGACAATGCCGGATGGGCAGGACGGGGCTGCGTGGGTTGCGAAATATAATATTGTCGGGGTGACCTTGTTGGGTCAAATGCTTTTTGGTGACGGGGTAAATTCCGAGGGTTTGAATGTTTCATTACTTTATTTACCGGGGTTCGCTGAGTATCAAGCTTATGAACCTGACAAGGCCTCGATTTCGCTTGCTCCTGTTGACGTTTCAGGCTTTCTTCTGAGTCATTTCGCAACGGTTGCCGATGTCAGGAAGGGGCTTGAGAATATTAGGGTCGTAGCGATCGTCACCCCTGAGTTGGGTGAGGCAGCACCAGTGCATTTCTCGGTAACGGATAAAGGTGGTGATCAGATCGTTATCGAATACGTAAATGGTGCTCTGCGCGTGTATGACAAGACGTTAGGCGTCATGACGAACTCGCCGCCCTACGATTGGCATATCAATAATGCACGTAACTACGTCAACATGCGCGCTGATGCGTGGCCACCAAGGGATGTCAATGGTATAGACATTGCGCCATTGGGCTATGGCAGCGGCTTGATCGGTTTGCCGGGTGATTTTACCCCTCCGTCACGGTTTATCCGCGCGCTGGCGTGGACGCAAACCGCGCGGGACACGTCAGGCGGCGAAGATACCGTGCATGAATCCATCCGCATCCTTTCAAACTTTGTGCTTCCCATGGAGGCAGTTGACAAGAAATTGAATCCGGCGGAGCTTGAGGTTCTCAAGTATGGCGGGACGCAGTATACGGTGTCTTATGACTTGCAGAATTTGAAGGTATATTTCCAGACCAGCGACAATCCCAGCGTACGCAGCGTGGATATGGCGACCTTTGACTTCGGCGCGCTTTCAGAGCCGATAAAGGTCCCGATGCGAAATCTTGCGGCGCCATTTGCTACTGACGTAACGCCCGCGCAGTGAGTTGCATATGATCGCGGGCGGCGCATCTCTTGCCTCTGCCCGCCGAGCCTCGCTGTTGCTCGCCAGTCCTGTATACAGACAACTTGAACTGTTAACCCGTTTTCAAGTAGCAATAAATTAATTGGTAAAAGCACAGAAGGAGTTTAGTTGCTCGGTATAAGTTCGAGGCTCCACGCCGATGCATTGCTATCGGCGGTCAGGTAATCGTTACCGCCGGGGGCGTCGTGCCAGGTTTGGTTAGTCAGTCCCTGAAGGCCTTGTATAGCAGGTCGTCCAAATCGGGCAGAGGGGTAAAAGACAACCAGTTGTCCGCCTGTAGCCTGCTGACCTTGGGCGCGAAACTCGCCCGAGTCGTTAGCATACTCCATCGTCTCGATGCGGCCTGGAGCCGCGCGAAGCGTTGCTCGGGTTAACTCCTCGATCAGTTGTGCCCTCTCTCCCTGTACCTCATTGGTGTTACAATCGACATCGAATTCACCCCAGACCTGGGGAACAAGACCGGCCCTGAATTCGCCTGCTTTATGGGGGTCCCCACAGGACTCTCGCCAGGTCCACAGTGCCGCGCCGAAGTGAAACTCGTCCTGATAGCTTTGATGACGCAGAAAGTAACCGTCCCCGCGTGATCCCGCTCTATCAGGATTGGTACCCCATTCGCCGACGAACACCGGAGCGCCGTTATATTGTATAGCGTCATTGCGCGCTGCTTCGAAGGGCTCCGGCGTGATAGGCCCACCATCAAACCCACCAGTGTATATATGCGGTGCATAAACGATATTGTCGTCGTTCGTGAAAGGAAGCGGCGCGCCGTAGCCTTGTTCCAACCAAAGAATCGAAGGCTCGAAAAAAACGAGGTGGTTGAATCCGTTTCCGCGGTGCTCACCGGCGCGAATTTCCTCAATAGCCGCAGCGTATAGTGCTGCCAGTCCTGCTACCTGGCCATCAGTCAGTGCATTAGGTTCATTCATGAGGTCGTAACCTGCGACTGCGATCTTGTTCGAGAAACGGTATGCCACGTGCCCAAGCATTTGCGCGTACCGCGTTCCGATACCAACGCCTTGCGGCCCCGGTTCGTTATTAAAAAATGCACGCCACGCTGCTATAACTGCGGCATTGGCTTCGCGCAGACCAAAGGCGCAGCGCGCTGTAGTGGGGTCAACCAGGGTTGCCCATGCAGGCGCGCCATCCCAGCCGAACCCGGGTTTTGAATCCCCATTGCACTGCTCATCCTCTCTAGCCGCCAGGCTCGCGTTCCAGGCGTCCTGATGCAGATCGATAATGCTGTAGATGCCAAAGCGTGCCAGCAGATCGACCATCGCCTCCACCTCATCCAGATAGGCGTCGTCGTATATGCCAGGCTCTGGCTCTATGCGTGACCAGGAGACTAACAGACGTACGGTATTCCAACCGATTGCGGCGATGGCCTTTGCATCGGACTCTGTGAAAGGGAAGGTTGTCGGAAATTCATTACCTTGCCAGTACTCCACTAGTGAATTGACATTGACGCCTCTCATTAGCACTTCGCGTTCCTGGTCATCGACCACCGCGCCACCAAGGTGCACGTCGGCCCTGGCCTTTAACGGCCGCAGTGTCAGCGGATCGTCGTTATCTCTGTTCCCATCGCTGCTGTCAGAGCAGGCAATCATGAAAAATGCCAGCCCTGTACAAATGGTCAGTCGGAGTATCACTCGTGCGAGCTTCATAAACCTCTGTTGTCTCCCCTTATTGATTGTGTCGGGACGGATAAGTTAGCGAGTCAGTGTCCGGTTCTTTAATGCTTACCTCGGTACTAGCAATGTATGTTCCCTCTACAATAAATTCTTTCCGCCCGTTCTTTTTTAGCGCCGCCTTGAATTTAGTAATCCTTTCCTCCACGTCGCCGACTCCTTCCTCACGTCAGTAACAGCACCTGAAGAGTCAGTTGTCGCAA
>CAJQQW010000333.1 GCA_905480565.1 uncultured Halioglobus sp.
CGGAACGATAGAAAAGTCGTGAGTGATGAACAGGTAGGACACACCTGAATCTTGCTGCAGCGCCTTCAACAACGCGAGCACCTCCGCACGAATCGAAACATCCAGGGCGCTCGTGGGCTCGTCACAGATAATCAGCTCAGGTTTGACAGCCAGTGCGCGCGCTATCGCTACGCGCTGCAGCTGGCCGCCTGATAGCTCATGAGGATAGCGGCCGCTAAAACCCTCTTCCAGATGCACCTTTCGGAGTAAATCGCTCACCGCTTTCTCGCTCGCACCAGGGTCAGTGCCGAGTGCATCGATTCCCTCACGGATAATACCCGCAACCGTCATGCGTGGATTCATGGAGGAATACGGGTTCTGGAATATGACCTGTATTTTGGCACGGTAGGGTTGCATTGCACCTCGCCCCAGGCCTTGCAGGGCTTTGCCCTCGAACAGGATACGTCCACCAGCCAATGATTCGAGATTTAAAATAGCGCGACCAAGCGTCGATTTTCCGCTACCGGATTCACCCACCAGTACATAGGTCTCACCGCGACCAATGCTTAGTGATACACCGTCTACGGCTCGAGTATGGTCTACCACCCGCTGCAGGACACCACGTCGTATTGGAAAATACACCTTGATGTTCTCCAGCTGCAGCAGCGGCGCTCTGCGCGAAACCGGTAAAAACGCATGCAGGTCGGGCAACGCATCAATCAGGCGGCGACTGTATTCCTCACGGGGATTGTGAAAAAACGTCTCTACAGGCGACCTTTCAATGATCTCGCCTGCGTACATCACCGCCACTTCGTCGGCGATACTGCTTACCACAGCCATATCATGCGTGATCAGCAATACCGCCAGTTGGCGTGTTCGGGTGAGCCCCTTGATGAGTGCGAGAACCTGCTCCTGAATGGTCACATCCAGAGCTGTCGTGGGTTCATCTGCAATCAGCACATCAGGCTCGCATGCTAACGCCATAGCAATCATGACGCGCTGCTGCTGACCACCGGACAGCTGATGTGGAAAGAAGTGGTAGCGCTCCTGCGGATCCTGCACCCCCACCTCTGCAAATATCTGAATTACGCGGCGCCGCAGGCTCTCTCCTCGCACCGGGGTGTGCAATTGCAATGTCTCTGCCACCTGCTCACCGACCTTCTGCACCGGATTAAGGGCTGTCATGGCATTTTGGAAAATCATCGCCACACGTTCACCCCGCATGGATTGCATCTCAGCCTCTGGCAGGCCAAAAAGGTCCTGTCCGCCTATCCTGACCGAACCGCTGGTAATCGTCAGCGCATCGGGCAGCAGACGCATGGCGGCAAGGGAAGTTACGGATTTACCGCTGCCTGACTCCCCGACCAACGCGAATACTTTACCGGGGTGCAGCTCGAAACTGACGCTCTTGATGATCTCAGCGGACGTCGCGGACACCTGCACTCGTAAATCCTTTACCTGCATGGCCGAAGGTGACGTCATGCTGAAGCTCCGTTTGCGCTGGTCCTGGGGTCGAACGCGTCTCGAACCAGATCAGAAAACAAGTTGGCGGCCAGCACCAGAACAAACATGAAGAAGAACGCGCCACTTAGTGTCCACCAAATGGCTGGCTCCCGAGACAATTCTGAGCGAGCGCTGTTGATCATATTGCCCCAGCTTCCCATCGACGGATCAACACCGACACCAATGTAGGACAGGACTGCCTCCGCCAAGACCAGTGCGCTAAAATCCAATACAAAAGTAATCAGAATAATGTGTGCGACATTAGGCATAACGTGGCGAGACAGTATGCGCGCATGGCTGACACCAAAAGCATGGGCCGCTTGCACATATTCGAGCTGACTGATTTTCAAAGTTTCTGCCCGAATCAGACGGCAGAGGGATGACCAGCTTGTCACGCCGAGAATAAAACACAGCGCCACAAATCGGGCATCGGCTTTTTCCAGTCCAATAGAAAAAGCCTCAGGGTTCAAATCAATATAGACCTGGAACAGGAGCACAGAGGCCGCAATAAGGAGAATACCCGGTATAGAACTGAGCGTTGTGTAGAGGTACTGAACGACATCATCTACCCAGCCTTTGAAGTACCCTGCCAGAACCCCCAGAGTTATAGCAATAGGCATCATTATCAATGTAGCCAGAGTCCCCAATAAGATACCCGTACGAATCCCCTTGATGCTCTGGTAGGCCACGTCGACGCCACCGAGATCCGTACCCAGTAAGTGATAATAGCGACTGAGACTCACCAGCCAAGTGCCAAGGCAAATCACAACAGCCAGGGTCAACCACGC
The DNA here is from genome assembly GCA_905480565.1 of uncultured Halioglobus sp. Lineage (GTDB taxonomy): Bacteria > Pseudomonadota > Gammaproteobacteria > Pseudomonadales > Halieaceae > Marimicrobium. The sequence goes on from CAJQQW010000333.1 coordinate 2,271, forward strand.
ATACCTCCATGGGAGCTCACTGCTGCGAGTGAGCAGCCAGGGTAGAGTCAGCACAACGAGCGATATGATCAGCCCAATGAACAAGGCTTGTAATGATTTCAGCACAATATCCGCAGCGCGATCTCCACTGTGCTCTAGATGCGTGCCCGCGTGCTCAAGCACGGGGAAATCTCTAAAAGGGCGACCCTGACTATCCTTCATATTTTGTTTCTCGAAGGATTTCAGCGCGAACGGCGCAGAGTATGTGCGCTCGTAACGATCACCCATCCCGCCGAGAATCACATCGAGTACACTGGTTGCCTTGTTTTCGTAAAATACCTGCTGCGCTGCGCCCGGAACCGGTGGCAGCGCCCGACGAAAATGCAAAGAGTCGAGTAGCGCAACACCGACATAAACGAGAATCAGGGTAAACGTCACCATACCGAGCGGACTGCTGAATACCTGCGACCAATGCGCACGTGTCTGCGGATTTTTTCGAAGTTGCAGAAAGAAAAGACCGAGGGCGAACACCAGCAGAAATATCAAAGCGTCGGACCAGAGTATGAGTACTTTCACAATCTACTCCAGCCGCACTCTGGGGTCGGCCCAGGTATAAGATATGTCAGTGAGAATCAGCCCCACGATATAGA
>CAJQQW010000334.1 GCA_905480565.1 uncultured Halioglobus sp.
CGGGTATCGCAGCAAGCCGGCCCTGCTCGATAAAAGTACGCAGTACACTGATCATGGCGAACAATGCGATGTAGGACAGTACCGCAATGGTGACATTACGAAAGCGCGTTTCTCTGGGTCGGGAGCGCGCCAGCGGCACGGCGATCAGTGCCAGCAGCAGGGTGGCCAGCGGTGTGGTAATCCGCCATTGGTATTCCGCGATATCCTTGGGTTGCTTGGATTGAGACAGGTTCGCGGTGGTTTCCGCCTTGCGTCGGTATTTTTCCTGAGCCTCTTCATTCGGCAGGTGCACCACCATTTCCTCGAACTTCACGGTCATGTCCTGCGAGGCCTGGTTGTCCAGTAAGTAGTTGTGCCCGTTATAGAAGGTGGCGCGGGTAGCTTGACCCGGATTTAGAGTTGGCATGGCGGCCGCCTCGGCAACAATAATTTCGGAGCGTTCGCCGTAGTTTTTTTGCAGAAAGACGTTTTTGTGCAGGCCCCGCTCCAGATCAATGTCGCCGGCTATGAAGGTATAGTCACTGCCGTCCATGTTGACGAATTCATTGGCAGACATTTTTTTCAGGTCAAACTGTGCGGCTGCTTTGGACTCCAGGGCGTAGCTGGTGCGGAAAGCCCAGGGTCGCCCCAACACGGACAGGAGGCCTGTGATCAGCGCGATGACCAGCGCCAGCTTGAATACGGCTCCCAGAATGCGCGCCCGGCTGATGCCCGCAGCGTAAAAAGCGCTCATTTCTGAATCCCGGTAGAGTCGCCCGATGGCCGCCAGAACCGAGAAAAAAAACGCGGAGGGCAGGAGTATTTCCAGGGTGATAAGCGTGTTCAGGCCGATCAGTTTGAAGGCTGTCAGCATGTCCAGCTGCCCCTCAGCCGCCAGCGACAACTGCCGGGCCGCCGAATAGCCGACGAATATCAACACCAGCATACCCAGACCGAGGCCAAAGGGTCGGAGAATTTCCCGGCTGATATGGCGGTCGATGATCAAGGGGGCGTTGTTCCTGTTTGGGCCGGTGGATATTGTACATGAAGCCTCGCCGTCTGGTTATTCTTGCCCGCTTGCAGCATAATTGCACGCCAATTGCAGGCGACTGCGTTCTTCCGGGCAGGCACCAAATACATGTTGAATCTGAGTGATGGCGTGAAGAAGGCGCTGATTCTCATTCCTACTCAATTGCTTCCGGCTAATGCGCGGGTGGCGTCCCGGCGCGAGCACCTCGCGCAATTGGAGCTGGCTAAAGCGCATAGGGCGAATTTCCTCATTATCGGGCACCCCAAGAGTGGCAATACCTGGCTCAAGGTGATGATTTCCCGTCTCTACCAGATGCGCTTCGACCTGCCTGAATCAAAGCTCATCAACACCGACGAGTTTGCTCGCAAGATTCCCGAAATTCCCCGGTTGGCGGCTACCAATGCCTATTACAGCTATGAGGGGGAAGTGGGTAAGCTCCTGTCTGCGGGTGCACCTGACAATCCCTTGCGACACAAGCCCGTATTGTTTCTGGCGCGCAACCCGATTGATATCGCCGTGTCCTGGTACCACCAGTTCACCAAGCGCCAGTCCCGCGCCAAGCAGGAATTGATTAACCACTTTATCGATAATCCTATTGATCGGCGCACTATCCAGATGTGGGAGTTCGTTCGTCATTCCGATATCGGGTTGCCCAGCCTAATCGAATACCAGAACGCCTGGGCGCGCAATGTGCAGGAACTGGAGCAGGGGATGCTGGTGCGCTACGAAGATCTGCGCGCGGAACCGGTGCCCACGCTGCTCGCCATTACCAAGCTGATGGGAGAGAGCTTCAGTAATGAGGAAGTGCGCGCAGCAGTAGAGTGGGGTTCATTCGAAAATTTGCAAAAGCTGGAAACCAGCGGCACGTTTTCGCAGGGGGGTATGAGATTGGTAAACGCCAACGATCCCAGTACATTCAAGGTGCGCCGCGGCAAGGTCGGCGGCTACCGTGAGGATTTCGACGATTACCAGGTGGCAGAACTGGAGGCTCTGGTTCGTGAAAATATCCTGCCTGAACTGGGTTATTGCCAGGACAGCGTGGAAAGCTGACAGTGATTCCCCGCACCTGGGTCATCCTCAGTGACAAGCGAGGCGATAACGGTCAGGTCGAAACTATCGTATCAGCGCTGCCTTGGCCTGTTGAATATCGCACTGTTTACATGCTGCCCCAGTGGGTGCTGGGCAAGCCGTCCTACGGTCCCTCAGTGGATCACCTGGATATGGAGCGCAGTGATGCGCTGCAGGCCCCCTGGCCGGATATGATCATCACCGTCGGCCGCCGTCCCTCCATGGCGGCCTTGTGGGTGCGCAAGCAATCCGGTAATCGAACGCGCATCGTCCTGGTGGGAAAGCCCTCCGGGCACATGCTGGATTTCGCGCTGGTGGTTGCCAGCGCGGAGAACCAGATGCCACCACTGCACAATTTTCTCCCGACGACACTCCCGCTAATGCGCCTCGACCCGGATGCGGTGAACCGTGAGGCGCAGCAGTGGCGCGAGCGTCTTGATCCTCTGCCAAAGCCGTTGATCGCCATCTTGGTGGGCGGTGCAACCAACCCCTTCATCATGAATCGCAAGGTTGCCGATGACCTTGTAGCCACCGCCCACTGGATTGTTGATGAGCTTGGGGGTACGCCCTACATCACAACCAGTCGCCGCACTACATCGGAAGTGGTGGAGGTGCTGCGGCGGGACTTACCGCGGCAGGCGATTTTTTACGAGTGGTCCGCACAGGGCGAGGAAAACCCCTACCGTGCCTTGCTGGGCAAAGCCGACGGATTTATCGTCACTGCTGATAGTGTATCCATGATGGTAGAGGTCATCTATCTGCACAAACCCCTGGCCATCTTTCCACTGCCTGGTGGCGTGTTGGGTGAGCTGGACCAATTGCGCCGCTCCCTGGCCCACTGGTTGTTCAATCCGAAGCAGAAGAGCGCTCGCGATCGCTGGCGTCACCACCTCGCCCGCGGCGTGTTCCACCTGGATGTCTTCAAGATCTTGAGTGCCACCCGTGACTTCCGCGCGTTTCATCGCTTGCTGGTGGACGCGGGCCTGGCCGTTTGGGCGGGTGAGGCGTTCAAACAACCCGAGGCTGAATTGCCTGACGACCTCGGGGTGGTCGTGCAGCGCATAGAGGCGCTTTTTCATAACCCCCAGTAACCGGGTGAAGGGGGGTGTCCTGCTCCACGTCTCAGTTAATGAAAGTGCATATGTCGTGTCAGGCAGCTGTTCTGGCTGGAGTAACGCAGGTCTAACGCATACCCAGGATGTTTTTCATGAAGTGGGTGCCGAATCGGCTGACTCGCTGTGCGGCCAGTGCCAGTGGGCTCTGATCCAGGTAGTTGACCTGCACCATGCGGCGCTCCCCGATGAAGCGGGTGTGGCCATGCCAGGAGTGATCTGTGCGCCGAAAGGCGAGCAGGGTACCTCCCAATGGTGCTATCTGGGCAGCGTAGTTCTCGATATTGTCCTTGTCGCGCAACAGTCGTAGCTGGCCCTCTTCATGCTCCCAGGTCTCGTTGAAGTAGACCAGGACCGTGATGATTTTGCTCCGGTGATCGGTATGAATATTGCCATCGGTGCGCTCACAGAACTTGCGGACGGTGACCGTAGTGGGCAGGGCGGGCAGATCCAGAGAGAACTTTTCGCCCAGCACAGCAGCGACTTCCTGGCCCTGCAGAGCATCCATGAGGCGCTTGAACGCGGGGCCGCAGGTCAGATTGTCGAAGTTGTGATTGGCTGCGCTTGCAATGGGCGGATAGTCGGCGTTAATGCACGCCAGTGCCTCCGGGCCTATAAAGCCGGGCGCAACGAGAAAATCGAAGGGATCGGGCTGCAGCGGGGCTTGGCGCAGCGCGTCCAGGTTGATTTGAGACATGCGACGCATTTTATTACGCCTGTTGAGAATCGGGCAAGGCGCGAAGTCGATAGCGGGTGTTAATAGTGCGGTAAATCAAGGTAGGCGCATGTAATGCGATGAAAGGGGATTTAAGGTAATATTTGCCGCCTTTTCAGGCTCTTATCGAGGATGTCCCTGCCGATGGCCGACAAGGTGCGAGTCGTGATTCGCCACATCGTCATGCTGCTTTGCTGCTGGCTACCTGCGGCGCGCCGTAAGAAGATCGAGCGGTGGCTGCGTGGCCGTGAGGAGTTTGCCAGGTTGCAGCGCTGTGACTGGGTGCTCATGAGTTGGGGTAAATCCGGGCGGACCTGGCTGCGGGTCATGTTGTCGCGTGCCTATACGCTCAAGGGGGGCTTCGATGCCAGCGAGCTACTCGATTTCGATAATTTGAAGAAACGGGATGCGTCGCTCCCGGCGGTATTTTTTACGCACAACAACTATCTTAGGGATTACACCGGCAACCAGCGCTCCAAGCGTCATTTTCGAGGTAAGCGAGTTGTATTGCTGGTGCGCGACCCACGCGATGTGGCGGTGTCACAATTTTTTCAGTGGCAGTACCGGATGCGGCCGAACAAAAAATTTATCAATG
>CAJQQW010000335.1 GCA_905480565.1 uncultured Halioglobus sp.
AGAACCCGGAATATGCCGTCCTTGTCGCAACCACGCTGCAGGTTGAGTTCTATCCACTGTAGCCAGTCATGGGTAAACACTCTTTCCATCGCTTCTGTCCTGCTGCAACCTCGCTCTAAGCCTGCGAAAACTCTCTGCGCACTACAGTGTGACAGCAAGCTCCGCCGCCGCTTCCATTGCACCTTCAATATAAGCGACGCCTTCACAGTCGCCGATTGCATGCACCAGAAGACCCTCTGCCTGCAACTCCTCTTTCAGCTGACCATTTTTACTAGCCCCTCGGGCCACAATGACGTGATCTGCCGCGATGCTGCGCTCCTGGCCCTGAGCATTGCTGTAGGTCACCTGGCCTTCCGCAATACGAACGCCTGTCGCACCGGTCGCAACCGTAACCCCATGCTGTGCCAACTCGCTGAGTAATCGCATACGACGAACTAAAAACAGACCCTTACCCGCTCGATCGGATTCTTCCAGAACCACGACTTCTCGCCCACGGTCGGCAAGGAACTCTGCCAATTCGACACCGACCAACTCCCCGCCAATAATAACGATACGTTTTCCTAATGGCAGCCAGGCCCGGGAGGCCAATCGCATCAAGCCGGGACGACTCGTGAGTCCGGTCTTTGCTGCAAAACCAATCAGTGACCGATTGAGCCCGCTTATCTTGTCGTAAAGCCCCGGCCAGTTTTCGCCCATTACCAGGGCCCTAAGCTCATCTCCACTAAACACAAAGTTCCGGTTGCTGCCCTCAATTTCGGGCATGCCACGGGTCGCACCAGTGGCGACTACCACTTCGTCAACGCCGAGAGGCTTGAGGAGACTGGCAGTCGCTGTCATGCCGAGGCGAACATCTATTTCCGATTGAGCCACCTGAGCCGTCAACCACTTGAGCAGCATTTGGTTCGGTTCATAGGGGATGCTGGCAAACTGCAAGGTGCCACCGAGCCGCATGCCCGCTTCGAATAGAGTAACCCGGTGCCCACGCTGTGAAAGCCGCAGTGCAACCTCCATGCCGGCGGGCCCGCCGCCGATTACCGCGATATGTTTTTTACGGTCCGTCGCCACGAGAGTCAGCTCTCGCTCCCGCGTGGTTTCAGGATTAACCGCACATTTCATCGCCTTGCGAATGTAAATCTGACTCGCACAGCAATAACAGTATATGCAGGGACGTACGTCGGCCGGCTTATCATCCAACAGTTTTGCAGGTAGGTCCGGATCGGCCAGGATCTTCCGTCCCATGCTGAAGAAATCGAAATGCCCCTGGCCAATATGATCATTCGCCGCCGCCGCTTCAATTCTGCCCGCACTAATCACCGGCACAGAGACCGCGCGCCGTATTGCAGTCGCATTCGGCACCATATGCTCCACCGGGTGAGGAATATTTGACTGTGAATGCGTCGCTCCACGGTTCGAGTCGTGATAACTGGAGACGGCTAACGCGTCGACACCCGCAGCAGCCAGCATCCGCGCAGTCGCCGTTGCATCCTCTAATGTAATACCGTCTTCCCGGCCAAATTCCTGTGAATCCAGTTTTACCCAGACAGGGAAATCCCTGCCCACACGCGCGCGGACAGCCGCCAGAATCTCCAGCAACAGCCGTGCACGGTTTTGCAGGGTGCCGCCGTACTCGTCCTCCCGCCGGTTCATCGCCGGGGACAAAAATTCGGAAATGATGTAGCCGTGTCCAGCGTGAATTTCAAGGGCGTCGAGACCGGCCTCGACCGCACGCCCAGCGGCCTGAGCGAAGCGCTCAACCAACATCTCGATATCGCTCTTTTCCATGACATGGAGCTGTGGCGCTTGAGCATCTGGATTGTAGAGCGCCAGTTGCTCTTCGGGGAGGAGGAAATCTGCCATATCATTGCGCCCTTTTGCGGGCAAAGAGGGCAACAGGACCTGGGGTATTTCATTCCAGAAACTTTGTGCAGCAATAACACCACCGTGGTGGAGTTGGGCAGCCACTTTGGCCCCGTGCCGGTGACATGCCTTGGCCACAGCACGAAGTCCCGGAATATGGCGATCTTCTGAAATCGCGACCTGACGAGGCTGCACCGCACCGCCGGGCCATGCGACCCCGGTCGCGCCCATCACAATCAGCGCTGCGCCGCCGAGGGCCTGGCGCTCATGATAAGCAATAATGCGTTCACCACAACTGCCATCTTCTTCCGCCAGATTGGCGCCCATTGCCGCTACGGTCATACGGTTTTTCAGATGCAGCGAACCTATTTGCCCAGGCTGACCAAGATTTGGGAAACGCGTGCTCACAGGGGTAACTCCACAAGCGGATGATCGTCTATCATAAAACGAATCAAGGCTGCGAGCACTACCTGTATCGGGGACATGGAATCAGTACATTTCGGAACAACAGATGACCTGCCAACCGATTTAATCCATTATATTGTCAGCCATTATAAGAAAACGACTCGCCCTATGAACGATAATACCGCGCAACGGGACGAATCCGAGCCAAAGTCAGATCCGGTTGATCAGAACATCTCTCCCATCTATGCCAACTACGTGCTGGGCGTACTATTCATCGTCTATGTGTTCAATTTTATCGATCGACAGGTTTTATCGGTCTTTATTGGCCCCATAAAGGATGAGTTTGGCGCCAGCGACACTCAGATGGGCCTCCTTGCTGGCTTCGCGTTCGCTCTTTTGTACACCTTTGCCGGCATACCCATAGCCCGACTAGCGGACAAGGGTAATCGGCGCAACATCATTGCTATAGGCCTGGCCGTTTGGAGCGCTATGACCGTCGCCTGCGGTTTCGCCAGAAACTTTGCCCAACTTGCCCTTGCACGAATACTGGTAGGAATTGGCGAAGCAGCCGGTTCGCCCCCCTCTCACTCGATGATCGCCGACTACTTCAGCATGGATCGTCGGGCTACAGCGCTAGCCATCTATAGCAGCGGTGCTTTCGTAGGATCTGCGCTAGCCTACCTGGGAGGCGGTTACCTGCGCGAGTATTTCGACTGGCGTACCGCGTTTATCGTGGTCGGGGCGCCCGGACTGCTCGTTGCCGTGCTGGTCAGGTTTACTGTCAGGGAGCCACTGCGAGGCATATCAGAGCGCCGCACCGAAGAGACAAGCGATATCACACTAGTCGATACACTGAAATATCTGGTCCGCAGCCGGTCGTGGGTATTGATGATGACCGGCTTCTCACTGGTATCGATCGCCAGTTACGCTATCTTGATATGGGGCTATGAATTTTACGGGCGCGTACACCAGCTGCCGCCTATTACTATCGGCAACTGGATGGGGTTGATTGTCGGTATCGGCGGCAGTGTCGGCACTATACTGGGAGGCAGGGTAGTAGACACCTTGGGGAAGAAACGCGCCTCGAGAGGGTTGCGCGTTCCAGTATTGATCACTATGACAGGCTTTCCTCTCGGTATTTATTCTCTGTTGGCGGAATCCGCCACCCACTCCCTATGGACACTTGGGCCATTCTATCTACTACTCAACGTCTACCTCGCTGCCATGTATAGCAATAATCAGAATCTCGCGAGGCTGCAAATGCGGGCTACCGCTGCGGCAATAATGCTGTTTATCGTCAACATCGTCGGTGCGGGCGCCGGCCCTCTCATTGTCGGTGCCCTGAGCGATGCCTTTACAGCGGAGCATGGCAAAAATTCAATCCGCTACGCACTGGTATACACTCTGGTACTGGGAGCAATTGGCTCGCTCATTATTCTTTACGCCGGACGCACACTGGACGCAGATCTGGACAGAGCCAGAACGTGAGGAGATCAACTGTAGCGTGTTCCATACCCGTACCATTCCCACTATACTCCGCGCATGGAAAAAATCGTTTATCTGACCTTTCCTCCCGAAGGATTCAACGGACCTGACTACCGGGATCAGTTGCTGGCAAGGTTATCGCGAAGTACAATTTTTAGTAACGGGGTATCGGGCCTCACTGTTAGCGTCAATGACCTTTTACAGGATCTTCCAAGGCCCATGCTACTTCTGGGTGACGCGGAAAAGCTCGGTGCGGCTGTCTCAGTATGGATCGACAGCCTGGATAACCGAACCCCGCTGGAGACTGTGCTGGGCGCCGATGGCTCTCGTGTAGATGGCTACCTTGTCACAGAATCCATACCCCAGGCCTGCGTAGACCGTGACTGGCCAGACGGAGAACGCAGTCCCGGGGTGACCCATTTCACCTGGTTCGATAAAGCGCAGGGCCTGAGTGATGCTGATTTTTTTTACAACTGGTTTGAAGTGCACACGCCTTTTTCTTTCGAGCTGCACCCCTTGCGCTGGGAGTATGTCCGCAACGCTGTCGCGAGGCCGCTGACACCGGGAGCACCCGCTGTGCGGGCCATTGTAGGCGAGCGCTTTCGGGAGCTTCGTGACTACACCGACCCTGAAAGATTATTTGGCAGCCATGAAGCCTTGGCTAAAAGCGCTGAAGAAGCGGGCGATTTCAGCGACCCATCGACCCTGCAATCATTGCCACTGTCAGAGTATATTTTAAAGACAGCGGGAGCCCTTCCATAGCCACAAACGACAGAACGTCGCGTTCAGCAATATTCATCTGAATAAAAAAGCCCTATACGGTAAGCACGATCTAATGCACCCGAAAGAGCACGTTATCACCGATGCGCATCTCAACACGGTTATCGCCAGCGTTGGATTCGAAAAGGGAACGCACGCCTCAGTCAATAGCGCGGTGTTTGCAGTGTTTTTGCGTCTGCCAGTGCTGACATGGCGTAGCCTCGAGTTACTTACACTTGCAGTCAACGGCCCAGTCGGCAAGCGGCTGCAACGGTAATGCTCCAAGCTGCGCAATGAAGTAACGCTGCTATTCTTTATCGAGACTCTGCATCGACCGCGCGCTGTACCATCCAGTATAACCCCTCTCGCTGAGCACCTAGAGTCGCAGAATCAGAGGCTATAGGCCAATTACTGTTCGAAGCGATTACAAGATTCCGCTTCGGATCGATAAAAATACCCTGACCGAATATACCCTGCGCCGCGTAGCTTCCATCGTCGTAGGTCCACCACTGATAGCCGTAACCCTTACCCGCAACACCAATATCTGCCTGACGCGTGGTCGCCGTCTCAATCCAGTTCTCCGGCAAAACAGAATTACCTCCAGCAATGCCGCCACCCAGCATGAACATGCCGAACCGTGCAAAATCACGTGTCGCTGCCTGAATGCAGCAACCGCTGATCTCATGGCCTGTGGAGCCGAGTAACCAGCTTCCATCCTGCTGCATACCAAACGGCCCCCAGATCTTTTCCGACAAGTATTGTGACAATGACTTGCCGGTCACAGCGCTGACCAACACACCTATAAGGTTGGTTTCTCCAGTTTTATAGACCCACTGACTGCCCGCGGGGGTGTCTCGCGGCAAACTTCGCATATAGCTTACGGTGACATCCAACCCCTCCTCCGCGCGGTGCTCGTTGAATAGTGCTACATCACTATTTTTGTCTTCATAGTCCTCGTTCCACTGCACACCCGATGTCATGGTTAGTAGTTGCTCGATAGAAACGTCGTCGTAGGCAGACCCTTTCAGATCGGGCAGGTAGTGTGAAACCTTGTCATCTATACTGGCGATGAAGCCATCCTTTATCGCGGCGCCAACCAGGGTAGAGGTAAATGATTTTGCGACCGAAAAGCTGGTCCAATGACCGTCTGCATTGAAGTCCAGGCCATATTCTTCGAAGCGCACCTTACCGTCTTGCACTATGACCAGCGCAGCTGTTCGCTGCTCCTTCATGTAGGCCTCAATATCGATATCCATATCCAGACCCTCCCCCCGGGGCAGCGGGTAAGGCTTCTCACCTGACTCAATGACGTGAGACGCCGCCAGTATAGGCAGCCAGTCCATTGCCCTGAAAGCGGCATCGCGCTGGTCCGTGGACCAAAACAAAACGTCACGATCGGTCGGGATATTGGCAATCAGTCTTCGTGTGTCCGTATCAGCGGTCATCCAGAGGATTAGCAGGCCGGACGAAATAAGGGCAACAACGAGAATCAGGCGTTTCAAGATACATCCCACGGTCGAGGTTTTCAGATCGTCGATTAGAGCACGCAAGACGATCACTCACAATGCTGAGCGGGCCCGGCTCTCCTTTGGCCTTGCAGAGCTGGGTCCCTTTACCCGTGCCTGTGCCTTTACCGGCAGCTATCCGTATGCCAATAGTCACCATGACGACTGATCACCTCTCGAGCTAACTATGCGGGTCAAACCGACATCTTCAGCGGAAACCGGTTTATGTCCATATTTTTATTGTGGCCATAGGCCCGCTCCATGGTATGAGCGTGAAAAAAACTCGGCCATGCTCCCAAAACGAAAAAAGGTGTGCAAAACTACTACCTAGTCCTAAACAAACTCATCCATGCATTCGTACTGCTGCCTTGAAAGCGGTGTTGCGGAACCACGCCAGGTAACAATAATGACAAACAATTGCTGTGTGAATATCTTACTGATCACCGTGCTCGCCATAGGAACCGCCACAAGGGTCGTTGCAGACGAGGCCAGCGAGCTCGCCAAGAAGCTTGCCAACCCGATAGCAAATCTGATCAGCCTACCCATTCAAGCCAACTACGATGAGAATTTTGGTGCCAGTGGCAAAGGCGAGAGATGGCTGATCAATGTTCAGCCCGTCATTCCAATTTCGCTGAATGATGACTGGAACATTATTTCACGCACAATACTTCCAATAATCGACCAGAAAAATATGCCGTTGCCGGGCATTAATAAAAGTGGACTCGGAGACACCACCCAAAGTATTTTCTTTTCCCCCAAAGCACCCACATCCGCTGGCTGGATCTGGGGGGCCGGACCCGTGCTCTATCTGGACACAGCGACTGATGATTTCCTGGGCGCTGAAAAATGGGGCGCAGGGCCCACCGCTGTGGCTTTAAAGCAGGAAGGTCCCTGGACCTATGGCGCGCTGATCAATCAGGTCAATTCGTTTGCCGGCGATGGCAATCGTGAGGACATCAGTGCGATGTTCGTGCAGCCTTTTCTGTCCTATGTCACCAGCACCAAAACCACGATCAGTTTGAATACGGAGTCGTCTTACAACTGGAAAGCAAATGAATGGTCTGTACCGGTGAACCTGTTGGTCGCGCAAATGCTAAAAGCGGGCAATCAAATTTTTCAGGTGGGTATCGGCGCACGCTACTGGGCGGACTCTCCTACTAATGGTGCAGATGACTGGGGCCTTCGCCTGCAGCTCACATTTCTGTTTCCGAAAGACAGCTAACGAGTCAATATCAACCGCCTACGGAGTAAAAACGTGATCAAGCAAATAGTCCTAGTACTGATAGCCATTTTTTTGGGTTTTACTACCGCATACGCAAAAGACCCGACTCCCGGGTTCAATACGGTCATACCCGAGTCTATTCTCACGGCTGATAGCGTTGAAACATCTATTGGAACGCTTACCTTTTTTGATGGAATGCCAGACGCAGAAACTGTGGCTAAAGTGTACGATAACCTCGACACCATTCGTGCTACAGAGGTTTTTCTAAACATGGTGCCGGCGGCGTCGCTGGAAGGACTGAGACTGGGCCTTGAAAGTCTCGGCATTACTCAGTCAAATCAGGTGATGATGTTCGATCAATTACTTGACTCAAACCCGCTTTTCCTTACGGGTAACACCGACACCGTTTACTCAGCAGTGATGTTTGACCTTGAGCGCGATGGACCTGTTGTTGTAGAAATTCCCGCAGGTAGCGGCCCCAGCACGGTAAACGACGCATACTTTCGCTTCGTGACGGATATGGGCGCACCAGGCCCGGACCGGGGTAAAGGAGGTAAATACCTGATTATTCCGGAGTCCTACGAGGGAGAAATCCCCGAGGGCTATTTTGAAGCCCGCTCGCCCTCCAACACCAATCTGATGGTGTTGCGAGGCTTTCTGGTTGACGGCAAAACAGATACGGCCGTCCTGTCGGTTAAACAGGGACTGAAAGTTTACCCACTGAGCCAGCAAGATAACCCGCCCGCGATGGAGTTTATCAGCGGATCAACCGTTCCATTCAACACCGTGCACGCGAACGATTTCAGCTTTTTCAGTGAAATCAACGATGTTATCCAAAGAGAGCCCGTCGACTTCTTGGACCCTGAACTGCGTGGTCAGTTGGCAAGCATAGGGATTCAAAAAGGCCGCGCTTTCGATCCCGACGAGCGCATGCGAAAGATTTTGACTGACGGGGTTGCTATCGGTAACGCGACAGCTAGAGCCCTGCTGCTAAGACCAAGGGATGAAAACGCTTTTTACTACGAGGACAGCCAATGGTTCACAGCGTTTCTGGGCGGAGATTACCAGTGGCTCATTGCTAATGGCGAGGGTGGCCGCAACCTTGATGCACGTACAGCTTTCTTTTACGGCTACACTTTGAACACACCCGCTATGGTTTTGAAAATGGTGGGGGCTGGATCTCAATATGCTGTCGCGGCAACAGACAAGGAAGGTAATTACCTCGACGGCAGCAAGACATACCGCTTGCGTATTCCAGCCGATGTGCCCGCCAAAGATTTTTGGTCAGTCGTGATATATGATCCGCAAACACGCAGTGAGCTTCAAACAGGACAACCCTTCCCAAGCAAAAACAACAAACGAGACCAGCTTGAGGTGAACGGCGATGGCTCGGTTGAACTGTATTTTGGTCCTGCGGCACCGCAGGGCAAAAATGCCAATTGGATACAGACAGTTCCCGGAAAAGGCTGGTGGAGTATATTTCGGCTTTATGGCCCATTGGAGCCGTGGTTTGACAAAACCTGGCGCCCGGGAGAGTTTGAGCTGATAGACGATGCGGGAAGCAACTAGCCAGAGATCAAAAATAGCTACTGAGCGAAAAGGTTGTCGACTAAAGCATCCCGTTTTTCCATCCAGGAAAAACCCGGATAGCCACCACCGCTCTATTCCCCGCCGTGTGGGGATCAGAGACTCTGGACCGCTTGATCTTCAATTGGATCGCGATATGACGTTCT
>CAJQQW010000336.1 GCA_905480565.1 uncultured Halioglobus sp.
GCCGGTTTTTTTCTCCCTTCCCGGCTTTTCAAAGAAGATACCCAGCGTGGCGGCTCCACAACCAAACGCCGCTGTTATCCGCGAGGCAAGCCCATAGCCAGTCGATGACCCAATCACCAGCACGCGCTTTGGACCATGGTCGATAGGCCCCTTACTGCGCACATGCGTAATTTGCCGTTTGACGTTAGCCTCGCAGCCAATCGGGTGAGTGGTGGTGCAAAGAAATCCGCGAACGCGAGGTTTGATAATCATTGCTGAGGCAGTCCTGGTCTGTGGTTCGAAGCTGAAAGCCGGGTGTTGTAGACCCGAAATCGAAACGCGAGTTTAGCATAGGGTCGCGGCGTGGCCGCAAGTCGAGGCGCAGGTCAAGGCAGGACAGACTTGTGTTTCGCGTTGCCGTGCAGTTCAATGGCGGGCTTTGGGATAAAGCGGCACCCCCTATGCCAGACTCACCGCTACAATACGCCACCCCGCCCGCCTGGACCGAAGCGGTCATGTCCGACTTCGACGCTTTCCTGCTGGACCACGCCGCGGCAGAGAAAAAAGCGTCTGGCATGGCCATTTCCATGCTGTCTCACTACCCCGACCGTATTGAGCTGGTGGCAGCGATGGCGGACCTCGCCGTTGAGGAATTGACCCACTACAGGGAAGTGGTGAAGTGGATTCACCAACGCGGCCTGGTCACAGCGCCAGACACCCGTGACCCGTATGTCGTATCGTTTCGTGAGACCATCCGTCAGGGCAAGGAAGTCTATCTGCTGGATCGCCTGCTTACCGCCAGCATCATTGAAGCAAGAGGCGCCGAACGCTTCGCACTGGTCGGGGCGGCACTGAGTGAAGGTGCACTGAAAAAGTTTTACCAATCTATTGCCCGCTCGGAGGAGCGTCATTTCGAGTTATTCCTTACGCTGGCCAACCGATACGTTGACGCCGACACGGTAAATACGCGCTGGCGAGAGTTGCTCGACATCGAGGCGGCCATGGTCGCTACGCTACCCATCCGGGCCGCACTGCATTAGGCCATTAATGCAATGCGTGACAGTGTCGCCCTCGCCCGCTACCTGCAACGGCATATCCAGCCAGACCTGCCCAAGGAACACTTTGAGTCGGGCCGCTGGCAACACGTATTGGTCATACCCGCTTACCGTGAATCCTCTGATCTACTCGATACGCTACAATACCCGCCCGAGAGCGCCGGCAGAATCCTGGTCATTCTCGTTATAAACCGTCCGGACTCTGATCCTGACGCTCGAGCCAACCAGATTCTGCGCGCGGCACTGCAACGGCAACTCCCACCGACAACGACCACCCCTCTGACCGAGCTAAACATCCGCTCGGACCTCTATGTCTATGATATGGAAAGATTGTACGGTCCAAATCCCGCCCAGCTGGGGGTTGGTCTCGCGCGCAAGGCGGGCTGCGATCTGGCACTGCAGTGGATAACCAAGGGGTTCATCAACACCGAGTGGATTTGCAGCACGGACGCCGATGCCACACTGCCCAACGATTACTTCAGCGCCTTGGCCGACGCTTCATCGGGTGCGGTCGCGGCAGTCTTTCCCTTTGCGCACGTCCCGGGCGAGGACCTGGCTTGCAACAGCGCAACGGCACTGTACGAACTGCGGTTGCGCTACTACGTGGCAGGACTCAGTTGGGCGGGTTCGCACTACGCCCATCACAGCCTCGGCAGCTGTCTGGCGGTCAAACAAGGTGCCTATGCGATGGTGCGCGGCTTTCCCAAGCGGGCCGCGGGCGAAGATTTCTACCTGCTGAACAAACTCGCCAAGCTGGGCCCGGTGTCGCAACTGCAGGGCAATCCTGTGCGCTTGCAATCGAGGCGTTCCTCCCGAGTGCCATTTGGTACCGGGCCGATGGTAGACACCATTGCTACCGCGCCAACGCCCGCAGACAGTGCGATTTTCGATCATCCTGCGAGTTTCGAGGCACTGCGCGGCCTATTGGGCGCCCTGCCGCAATTGGCGCAGACACCCAAACAGCGCATTGCCAACGTACTCATCGACCAGGGGCTGGATACCGTATTGGCCATGCGGGCGGAATCGGCATTGGACGCACTGGGCGTAGAGGCGAGCCTGGAACACTGCATACGGCAAGGGCGCAGTGAAGCCCAGTTTATTCGTCAGTTCAATCAGTGGTTTGACGCCCTGCGTACCCTGCAATTTCTGCACGCCATCCGCGATGCAGGCTGGCCGCTGCAAACACTGGCGCAACTGCGCACGCTACAGCCGGTTTTCTGGACCGGGCAGAATGGCAACCCGACAGAGACCCGGGCAGACCATTAAAGCCGCGCCTCGCCCTCAAGATAGCACTGATAAACCGCCTGGTAAGACTTTGCGGATCGCGAGTGCAACGCACCGGATTGAACCGTGCAGGGACAGCAGAGCAGCGTTCGCTGGCGCTCAAAAGCGCCGGGTTAAAGACTGAGCTGACGGATATCGCTCAGTAACGCGACCACGCGGGTTAAGAAACGTCCGCCGTCGCCGCCGTTGACTACCCGATGATCATAGGACAACGCCAGAGGCAGCATTTTGCGTGGCTCGAAATCCACACCATTCCAAAGCGGCTTGGTCGCCGCTTTGGATACACCCAGTATGGCCACTTCCGGCGTATTGATAATCGGAGTAAAGCCCGTGCCGCCGATAGCGCCGAGACTGGACACAGTAAAACATCCGCCCTGCATATCCTGCGGCGCCAGCTTGCGTTCCCGTGCTTTCGCCGCCAGCTCCATCACCTCTTCGGCGAGCTGCCAGATACTCTTGCGGTCTACATCGCGAATGACCGGCACCATCAGACCCGACGGTGTGTCCACCGCCATACCGATGTGAGTGTATTTCTTCCAGACCAGTTCCTCGCCGTCACCCGCCAATGACGTATTGAGCTTCGGGTTGTCACGCAGGGCGATTGCGCAGGCCTTGATGAGAAACGGCAGGGGCGTGAGGCGCGTCTGCCGAGACTCCGCCTCGCCTTGCAGCTGCGCGCGGAACGCTTCGAGATCGGTAATGTCCGCCTCGTCGAACTGGGTAACATGGGGCACGTTGAGCCAACTGCGCTGCATATTCGTCGCGGTAAGCCTGTCCAGTTTAGTACGCGATGTCGTCTCCACCTCACCGAAGCGGGCAAAGTCAATTTCGGGCACCTGCGGCAGCCCTGCCCCGCCTGAAGCGCCGCCCTCCTGCAGCGACCGCCGACTATAACGATGCAAGTCATCTTTTAGAATCCGCCCCTGCGGGCCACTGCCGTGCACCTGCTCCAACGGGATGCCAAACTGTCTGGCCAGTTTGCGAACGGCGGGCCCCGCGTAGAATTTTGTGCCCTTCACATGCTCTTGTACCACTGTCCCGGCGCCACCTGCGGGCGCTGCAGTCTCCGTTTCCCGCACGAATTCGACCGCGCTTGATTCACTATCTGGCAACACCTGCGCCGCTGCCGGCGCTGCTTCCGATTGCTCTTTTTGTGTTGCTTGTCGCGGCGCATCTGCGGCCGGTTCTTGCTCGGTCGGTGCTGCAGCAGTATCCGGTTCCGAAACCAACTCGATCATCGCGACCGGGGCACCTTCTGCCAGTTCATCACCCACTGCCGCCAGCAACTCGATCACCTTCCCTGCGACGGTCGCCGGAATTTCCATGGATGCCTTGTCAGATTCCAGCACGATCAGGCCCTGATCCACGCTGACCTCATCGCCGGGAGTCACCAGCACCTCAATAACCTCGGCGCCCTCGGCGCCACCGATATCGGGCACGATTATCTTTTCTATCGCCATATCGCTCTCCCTTTACTCAAACCGTCAGCGGATCTGGCTTGTCCGACGGCACACCCAACGCGGTCATGGCGCCAGATACGACAGAGAGCTCGAGCTTTCCCTCGTCCGCCAGCGCCCTGAGCGCCGCCAGCACCACATATTCCCGGCTCACTTCGAAA
>CAJQQW010000337.1 GCA_905480565.1 uncultured Halioglobus sp.
CTAGCCATTCCCCATCTCCTTTAAGTCGTTCAACATGGCACGCAACTGCTCACGCCAGTGAACGCCCTCGAGCTCAAAGTCACGCCAACTGCTTGTTTTGTCCAGCACACTGTAGGAAGGCCGGCGGGCGGGAGTGGGGTAGGCCGACGCCAGTATGGGCTTGACACTAATGGCAGCGGGCAGCAAACCCGAGAACACACCTTCCTCGCAGATCGCTACCGCAAAATCGTACCAGCTGCACACGCCGGCATCGCTCCAGTGGTATATGCCGGCGAGATCCGGCTTGGCTGCGGCAGCCCATAGCGCAGTTGCCAGACCGTTGGCCCAGGTAGGCGTGCCCACCTGATCACAGACTACGCCGAGTTCATCGCGCTCACCCATCAGACGCAACATCGTCTTGACAAAATTACCACCGAAGCTGGAATACACCCATCCGGTGCGCACCACCAACGCTTGCGGCTGCGCACGAAAAACGGCTTCTTCGCCAGCCAGTTTGCTATGGCCATACGCACCCAACGGGGAGGTCGTCGCGTCCGGTCGATAGGGCGTGGAAGCATTGCCATCAAATACAAAGTCAGTGGACACGTGGCTAAGCCGGATTCCTTGACGCGCACAGGCTTCTGCCAATACGCCGGGGCCCTCCGCATTAACGCGGTGCGCAGCCTCGTGCTCTGACTCCGCCTTATCAACTGCCGTATAAGCCGCCGCATTAATCACCAATTGCGGCGCTACAGATTGCAGACAGGCAGCCACTGCTTTGGGGTCCGCAATATCCAGTTGTGCACGGGTTACCGCCGCACAATCGACACCGGGCGGCACCGTGCGCTGCAATTCCCGGCCGAGCTGACCACCCGCGCCCACCACCAACACATTCTGTTTCAAAACTCTGATCCCATCGTTGCGCTACGCGGACCCTGTGCCTATTAATTATTCGATTGGGCAAGAGGACGACGCTGAACAAGGTCCTTCTGCAATAATAACCTTGCACCGCTCCGGTGGCCATATGGGGCAGCAGCCACGGGCAAGTGCCGGATCAGACGACCGGGGTCAGCCAATCGACGTTCTGGCTGCGTTTACCCCTCACCGAATCGAAGTACATGGCTTGCAACTGGGTAGTAATCGGGCCACGGCTGCCGCTGCCAATGGAGCGGCCATCCAGTTCACGGATAGGGACAACCTCAGCGGCAGTGCCTGTAAAAAAGGCTTCGTCCGCAACATACACCTCGTCGCGGGTAATGCGGCGCTCCTGAATTTCGAAGCCCAGCTCTGCGGCCAGGACAAATATTGCGTCCCGGGTTATACCCTCGAGACAGGATGTCAGCTCTGGAGTGTAAATCTTGTTGTCGCGCACAATGAACACATTCTCACCGCTGCCCTCGGCCACGTAGCCCTCGTTGTCCAGCAGCAGCGCCTCCTCAGCGCCACCCTCGACAGCTTCTCGCAGCGCCAGCATCGAGTTGATGTAGTTGCCGTTCGCCTTGGCCTTGCACATGGTGATGTTAACGTGATGGCGGGTATAGGACGAGGTACGCACCTTAATCCCCTTATCACGAGCATCCGGATCCATATAGGAAGGCCACTCCCAGGCGGCGACCATCACATGGGTATTGAGATTATCGGCTCGCAGACCCATGCCTTCCGAGCCAAGGAAGCACATGGGACGCAGGTAGCCCTCTTCCAAGTTGTTCTCACGAACAACCTCTTTTTGCGCCTTGTTAAGCGTCTCCTTATCGAAAGGCATTTTCATTCCCAGTATATGAGCAGAGCGAAATAGCCGGTCGGTATGTTCCTGCAGGCGGAAAATACAGGTGCCACGATCCGCGGTATTGTAGGCGCGTACGCCCTCAAAAACACCGAGGCCGTAGTGGAATGTGTGGGTGAGCACATGCACCTTGGCTTCACGCCAGGGGACCATTTCTCCATCCATCCAGATCAGACCATCACGATCGGCCAAGCTCATGTTGTCACTCTCCATTTACTCGTTTAATCATTCATCTGTATAGGGCGCAAATAACTGGCGCCACTTGGCCAGGACCGCAGCACGCAACTCCTCATGGCTACCCACCGGGACAGCGCCCTCGTGCTGCTGCAGGGATAATTGGTGGGCAGCGGAACGGTAAGCCAGATAGGCCTGCGTAAGCGCGTCGCATTCCTCTGGCTCAAACAAGCCATGACGACCCAGCGTTTCGAGAATGCGGACATTGTCAGACCAACGAGCCAACTCCGGCGCGCGATGAGACCATGCCAAGACCGCATATTGCACCATAAATTCGATGTCCACGATACCACCCCTTCCCTGTTTTAGGTGAAATTCTGCTCGTTCCGGGAGGTCATTTGATACCAGATGCTTGCGCATTTTATCGCGCATTGTTACTACTTCCCTCGCCAGAGCCTGCTGGTCACGGGGTTCGCAGAGAATCTCTCGGCGCAGGGCATCCACCTCGGCCCCCACCTGCGGATCTCCTGCCACGAAGCGCGCACGCACCAGGGCCTGGTGCTCCCAAGTCCAGGCCGAATTGAACTGGTAGGTTCGAAAGGCCTGAACAGTGCCCGCCAATAAGCCCGATTCCCCGGAGGGCCGCAGACGCATGTCCACTTCGTAGAGCGAGCCCATGGCCATGCGCGTTTCAAAGATATGGATCATGCGCTGACCCAGCCGCGTATAAAACACGGCATTATCGACGCTGCGGTCACCATCAGTGGCACCCGCGCTGGCGGCATCATAAATAAATACGAGGTCCAGATCAGACCCATAGCCTAACTCGATACCTCCCATCTTGCCGTAGCCGAACACCGCAAAGCCACTCCCTGATCCGGTCCGCTGGGGCTGCCCGTACCTGCGCGTGAGATCAGCCCAGGCCAAAGCCAGAACATGCTCCAGGATGACCTCGGCTATCCAGGTCAGCTTGTCACTCACCTGCATCAGGGGCAGCCGTCCCACCAGTTCGCTGGCAGCGACACGCAGGACATGGGCTGCCTTGAAATAGCGCAGACCATCCATGTGTGCCTCAAGGTCATCGAGCGGCAGTCGCGTCAATTGCTGGCGCAATTCCTCTGCCAGCAGGCCCTTGTCCGGCGCGGTGTAGAGGCTGGCACGGTCCAGCAATTCATCAAGCAAGACGGGGTAAGCGGCGAGCTGCTCGGAAATCCAGGGGCTGGCGCCACATAACACCACAAGATCGACAAGGGCCGGGGGGTTCTCCAGCAACAGAACGAGGTAGGCGCTGCGACGCAACACAGCAGACACCAGCGGCAATGCGCGCTGCAGGGCCAGATCCGGATTATCGGATTCGGCACAGGCCTGCACCAACCGCGGCATGAATTGATCCAGCCGCTCACGCCCCTGAATTTGCAGGGTAGCCACCCGAGGACTCTCCTGTAAGTCTTGCAAGCGCTGGCGAGTCTCCTCCAGCTGCTGATAGCCAAGACTCTGCAGTGCGCGCGCGTCCGGGCTATCACCCCAGAGGCCATCGGGCCTCGGCGCCCCGACTTCGCCCTGCGCCGTTTGGTCTGTTATCAATTCCCGGAAATGTCCGGCAACGCGCTCGCGATGCGAATCCAGCACAGTCTTGAAACTGTCCCAATCGGGCATACCCATTACATACGCCATCGCCGATCTGGGCAGAGTATCGACGGGCAACTCCTGGCTCTGTCGATCCTGATAGCCCTGTATCGCATGCTCGGTATCTCGCAGGAAGAGGTAGGCCTCGCAGAGTTCAACGCAAACGCTTGCAGGCAGACTACCGAGGTCAGCGCACGCCTGCAGCACTGGCAGTAGCTCTCGCTGTTGCAGCGCTCTGTCACGACCGCCGCGAATCAACTGCACGCACTGTGCGATGAATTCCACCTCACGAATACCGCCGTGGCCCAACTTGATATTGTCTTGCAGGCCACGCCGGCGCACCTCAGCATTTATCATCTCTTTCATGCCGCGAAGGCTTTCGATGACACCGTAATCTACATAACGCCGATACACGAAGGGCTGTAACAGGGTCATCAGTTCCCCCGCCCGATCGAGGTCGCCGCTGACTGGGCGGGCTTTGATCAGTGCATAACGCTCCCAATCTCGGCCCTGGTCCTGGTAGTAGTCCTCCAGCGCAGAAAAATTATGCACCAGCGCACCGCTATCACCATAAGGACGCAAACGCATGTCCACACGAAACACAAAGCCCTCTGCCGTTACCTCATCCAGTAAGGCAATCACCCGCTGGCCGACCTTGATGAAAAATTCCTCGTTGCTCAGCGGCTTTTCCTCGCTATCGGTCCGACCCGCCTCCGGATAGACAAAAATGAGGTCGATATCTGAGGATACGTTTAATTCGCGAGCCCCCAGCTTGCCCATGGCCAGCACAATCAGCTGCTGCGCCTCGCCGCTGTGACGCCCTCGGGGTTCGCCAAACCTCGTGGCATATTCGGCATGAGCACACTGCAGA
>CAJQQW010000338.1 GCA_905480565.1 uncultured Halioglobus sp.
TCTATATAATGCAGATGCACAGTAAGCATAGGGATTACGATTGTTGGCGAGTAGAGAATAATCGCTGAACAGCTCGCAGAGCTTCTCTATTCGCATCATGTTGGGTGGGGATTTCTCGATTACGATCGCTTTGCCGCCTGAGACTGCCTTAAGACATTGGTATCTATAAAGCCAAACGGCCTTTACCGATTCAAAGTCGACAGTTGCGTTGGCCTGCCAGCGCTCGGGTCCGCACATGGACGGTATCAGCCATTGGGCTTCGCCAGATGGGTGTAAAAAAGTGGTCTTTGGGCTGGTGTTAATGAGTTCCGCGATACAGGTAGATCCGGAGTAGGGAAGCGTTACGATGAAAAGAAAATGTGGTTGATTTTTCTCATCATAATGTGGTCTGGGCCAAGAGCTCTTCATTAATGTCGTTGCGTTTTCGGCTGGAAAAACGATGCACTATACAGGGTGCAAGCTCCAAACGGAATATAGGTTGCGGGGTCTCAACGTCTATTCCGAGTGATGAAGCAATCGGAGCCGAAATAGTTGCCATAGTCGTATCATAGCGCGCTCTCTGTGAGTAGCATAAATCTACAACTAGGATGATCGGCTACGAATGATGAATTTTTTCTGCTCGTTCGCCAGATTACCTGACGGATTTCTGAGCGAGTAAATCGCTTACTACTGCGGCCCCCGCCTTTGACCTCAAAGCGGCTCATTACAGAGCCATGGAATTAGGCAGCGCATAGGTTTTTGACAGGGAACTGGTTTCATCGGGCGGTTTCGGCGGCGTGTTGCGCCTTTTCTCATTTTGGCCAGGTAAAATGAAGATTCAGGTAAACAACAAATGGCAATTCCGTTAACATGTGTTTCGTTTTTGTGCTGCTCCCTACCCGTTGCATTATGCTCGGTATCGGCGCAAGTAAAAGCAAAATCTCCTAGAAATTTATATAGAGTCAATCATAGAAATGCGTACTTTCATTCTATGCCTGGGCGCCCAGAAAGCCGGGACAACCTGGTTGTTCAAACAGTTGATTAAGTCCCCCCATTACTCGAAAGGCTTCTCGAAGGAGTACCATCTTTTTGATACGCTATATCTGGATCAGGAGTTTGACGCAAAAGAAAAGGTTAGGCAACGGATTAAAAATTATCCTTTTCAAAATGAAAAAAACTTTGTAGCGAAGCACGAAACAGTCATGGCTGGGTTCTATACAAATCCAGAAAGATACTACGATTACTTTGATAGTATTCTTGAGGATGGAGGATTTACGTCGGATATCACCCCTTCCTATAGTGGCTTGCCCGCAGAGAGGTTAGCCGAAATTCGTGTCGGATTTGAAAAGCGAGGAATCAATTTAAGGGTCGTTTTTCTTTTGCGTGAGCCAATATTGCGAGTGGAAAGCGCGATCAAAATGAACCTGAGGCGAAAGGGAGCTCTGCGGTCGACAAAGTCCGAGATTCTTGCGGAAAAGATCTTGAAGAACTTGAACTCACCCCCCGATCTTCTGCGTGGCGATTATCGCCAAATATGTAATCAAATAGACTTAGCTTTTTCGGAGAATGACGTTTTTTATGGATTCTATGAGACGCTGTTCACGTCTGCCGAAGTTAAGCGACTCAGTGATTTTTTGGGCTTGCCGACCAGCCTGTTCGATGTTGAAGAGAAGATTAACGCATCGCCTCGCTCGTTCTATTATAGCGAGAGGGAGCTGAGTCTGTTTCGAGCCATGGTGGAGGAACGATATCGTTTCGTTGCCGATAGATTTACGTTTGATCTGAACCATTGGGATCAGGCGGTCTCGGCCTCTATACGTCGCTTGTGAATCCTTTTGTGGACGTACTCGTGGCGGCACAGATAGCAACAAATTTATCGATAGGCCCTGTGACTTACTTTCTTCGGCGCTAATTTATTGTTCAATTCAGATAACCTGCAACTTAAAACTGGGGAAAGGCTGACGATTCTATCAATTCAGTATGGTTAGGTGAGCGACACTGTCAGGTTTCTTTACACGCCCATCCTCACTGAACCGCATAATGATTTGTATCACTCGCGAATCTTCTCATGGCATGGATAAAGGCGGTTCATAAATAACGGTGATCAACTCACTGCGCTTGCGTCAGTTGCACGATAGAAAACCAGGCTCTTATCTTCAACAGGGCTAAAGCGCGTTTCGAGCAGGTCAAGGAAGTAATTTTCGTTGCGCTTCCAAGGTGCCCTCTTCCCTACTTTCGGAAACAAATGCAAGGACCGTTTAACATATCCAGAAGATAGAACCGAAAGCATATCTTCAACCTCCATATTCGGATCTGCGTTTTCTGGAACACAATAATCGTATCGCTTACTGTCCATCAAATTGATCAATCGGCAGGCATACTGACAGGTTAAATCTACTTTCAGGGTATAGGATCCTGCCTGAGCATAGCCGAAACATTGCACAAAATTTGGCAGGCCACTAAACATTATGCCTTTATAGCTAAAGGATTCACCTGTTATGAAGGGCCTTTGATCAATACTGATATCGATTCCGCCTAATGCGACTAATTTCAGACCCGTTGCAGACACAATGATATCTGCATCAAGCGTCTTACCAGACTTAAGCTTGATGCCCGTACTGGTAAATTTTTCAATGTGGTCTGTCACCACTGAGGCCTTTCCATCTGCAATCGCTTGATAAAACAGGCCATCCGGGTCTGCGCAAAGCCGCTGGTCCCATGGCTGATAGTTTGGCTTGAAATGCGT
Source organism: uncultured Halioglobus sp. (assembly GCA_905480565.1). GTDB lineage: Bacteria > Pseudomonadota > Gammaproteobacteria > Pseudomonadales > Halieaceae > Marimicrobium. The sequence continues at coordinate 2,726 of CAJQQW010000338.1, forward strand.
ATCAATGTCATAGTGAGCACCCAGGCTTTCACGGGCCGCTCGTCGTAGAATCTTTTTTACAAACTCAGGCCGCCACCTGCTGATCTTCAGAACCCAAGTCACCAGCACAATGTATTTCCAACGATTTACCGCATGCAAAGCCTTCCGAGGCAGCAGTGGCCCCAAATACTTGGCTACGATGTCAGCATCAGGGGCCGGTAAAATATAGGTCGGAGAACGCTGCAACATTGTGATGTGCTTGGTCGACCCTGCCAGCGCGGGAACAAGTGTTACCGCGGTTGCGCCACTTCCAATAACCACGACTTCTTTGTCCGTGTAATCCAGGCCTTCCGGCCAAAATTGAGGATGAAAAAAGTCGCCTTCGAAGTCATCGCTGCTTTCAAATTCCGGCTGGTACGCCTCTTCGTAATCATAATAGCCGCTGCAGCTGAAGATAAAATTACAGCTATAGTAGGCTGGTTTTTTTGATCCCTGCGCTTCAACTTCAATCGTCCATCTGGAATCTACACTCGACCAACTCGCACGCGTAACTTTTCTACCAAATAGAATATTTTTCGTAATGTCATATTTGTCGGCGGTGCTGCTTATATACTCTCGAATCGACGGGCCATCGGAAAACATTTTCCCGCCGGCCCATGGCTCAAAGGAATAGCCCAAGGTGTACATATCAGAATCAGATCGAACGCCAGGATACCGAAAGAAGTCCCATGTTCCGCCAATACTATCTCTGCCCTCCAGAATGAGGTAGGTTTTTTTTGGGCAGTGCTTGCGCAGATGATAAGCGGCAGAAACTCCCGACAGGCCTGCGCCAACAATAATTGCATCCACCTGAATTACATCGGCAATACTGGGTTTACTTTCGGACTCTACTGCCATCACGTTGTTTCCAATTTGGTTATTTTTTATACGCAGGCTTCTACTTTGTCAAAAGAAAAGCGCGGAACAGCTTTCTTACTCATTTGTTAGTCATCTGATTACTTTCCAGAATATTAATCGCTATCTTTCCTTTCGCCCTTCCAGTCATGCTCCGCTGATAGGCCTCATCGATATCTTCAAAGGCGAATTCACTATCCAGAACAGTCATGAGCACTCGCTTCTCGAACAATTCGGTCAGCTCGTTTAGGTCCTCCGTATTACTCTCCACAGTGACCGAGAGGGTTCGGTGTTGCACAGGAAAGAGCCTGGAAATAATTGCAGATGAAAGCCCTTTGGACTGACCAAAGGTGGTAACGAATAGTCCGCCCTCTTTCATAAGCGACGCGCAGGTTTTGGCGGATTCGTAGGATGTCGCATCAAATATCACATGAAAACTATCTTGGCTTTTTGTAAAATCATTTGCAGTGTAATCGATGACATGATCGGCACCCA
>CAJQQW010000339.1 GCA_905480565.1 uncultured Halioglobus sp.
TTCATTCGCCTCGGGTTTCTCCCAATATCCGGGAGTACAGGTAATACCGGAAAGCTCAATTTCTCCCGGCTCACCGGGAGGCAGCGCCACGCCCGTAGCGTCGACCATACGCATCTCCATAATGGGTGATATAAGCCCGGATGCCTCAGGCTTCATATCGTAGATACAACCGCTCATCGTGCCGCCCACCGCCAGCGTCTCTGTCATCCCGTAACCTGCGGAACGACTGGGATTGCCGCATTTCTCCTTGATCAGCTCCGGCATTCCAGCCGGAGTGGCCGCTCCCGCACCCGTTACCCGGATGAGCGAGCCGGTATCAAAATCGTCAAACGCGGGATTGGCGAGCAGATCCTGAACGATAGCTGGCACGCTGCTTAGGCTGGTTACTTTCTCTGCCTGTATGAGTTCCAGCGCCCTCACGGTATCCCACTTGTACATCATGACCACTTTTTGGCCGGTCATGATTGGCAGGTGCAGCCCGCTCAGCAAACCCGTGGCATGAAACAAGGGAACCGTCAGCAGCGGGGTTTCCACTGTGGCGCCGCCCCTGAATTCACGAGCTCCTTCCAGCGAAATCACCAGCATGCCGAGATACATCATATTGAACACGGATTGACAGACCGCAATATGCCTGTGGGCAACACCCTTGGGGTAACCTGTACTGCCCGAGGTGTAGAGAATGAGGCATAGGTCCAGAGGGTCGGGTTGCGCCACGTTGTAATTCAGGTCGCGGCCTCCGTCGACGTAAGCCTCCCACTGCACAACACGCTCGCCGCCCTGATGCCCGCGATCGTCGGGAATCACTACGATATCAATGTCCAGATCGTTGCGCACACTGTCCAGGAGACGCAGACGGGGCGCGTCACATATCAGCATTTTGCTGCCGGAATCTCTCAGCGCATAGGACAGCTCCTCTGTCTTGCCCCAGCTGTTTACGGGCACCACTACTGCCCCCGATAATGTAGCTGCAACAAATGCGATCGCCCATTCCGGATTGTTGCGCATCGCAATGGCGACTCGGTCACCTGCGGTGATTCCAGACTGCTGAAACGCCGCGGCACATGCATCCGCCTCGGAAAAAAATTGGTCATAGGTATAGCGCCGGCCCTCGTAGACAATCCACTCAGCGTCGCCATGCCCTCGAGCATTCTGCATAATATCTATTGAGGTGGCAGGGGCATGCTTGTAAACCTTATAGCTGTGTCCATCGACGGTTTTTTCTTCCAGCTCAAAGAAGCCGCCTGGACCAATGATTTCAGCACGTGTGGCAGTCACCTTCGCCATGGTAATCGTAGTGGCGTTCACGGCCTTACTCCTCCATCTATTGTGAGGCAGGCGCCCGTGGTGTAGCTGGACGCATCGGATGCAAAATAGACCACCGCCCCGACTACTTCTTCGGGATCACCAATCCGCTTCAAGGCGACCGGGTCAAGGATGTGTGGCAGGATATCCGGATTGTTGATCATGCCTGAGGCCGCATCCGTATCGAAGGTGCCACAAACCACGCAATTAATGCGGACGCCCATTGCTGCATACTCCTGCGCCGACGCCGCGGTCAAGGCATTCAATCCCGCCTTGGCAGCGCTGTAAACCGTTGTTAAAGGCGAGGGCCTGTATGACGCGAGTGAGCTGATATTGATAATAGAACCACCGCCGGTCTCCCCCATTTTTGTCGCCACGAGAGCTGTCAGCCGGGTCGGCCCTTTGAGGTTCACCGCGATAATTTTGTCGAACAAGGCCTCGCTGGTCTCCAATAAGGATGGCGCCACGGGAGACATGCCCGCGTTGTTGACCAATACATCGATACGTCCATACTTTTGAACCACACGATCCACCACTGCCTCAAGGTCATCCCAGTGGCCCACGTGGCAAGCGATCGCCATGGCATCACTGCCCCGTTCGATCAATTCCTCCGCCAAACGCTTGCATTCTGCAATCTTGCGACTGGCGACCACAACTTTGGCGCCGCCCGCAGCGAAAGCGTGACTCATCGCCTTGCCCAGCCCTCTGCTACCGCCGGTAATCATGACAACCTTGTCCGTCACATCGAATTGATCCGCCATTGTCTTACCCCTGATGCACGAACCGCTGCGCACGTGCCATTAATTGGTCAACGAGGAACCCAAAGAACTCGTGATTCGGGTTTTTCGATTCCCCGCTAAGAAACTTTGCATAAGACCCTTCGAGAACAATGCCCAACTTCCACGCGGCAAAAGCCTGATACCACTGAAAATTATCCAGAGAACACCCCGTCCTAGTCGCATAGCGATTCACTAAGTCCTCGGGCCGTTGACAGTGGGCGGCATCCATCCCACCCGGACTGCCCGGTGCTGCAATGGCGATGAGGTTATCCTGCTCGGGCCAGAATATCATGCACCAAGCCAGGTCGATAAGTGGATCTCCCACAGTAGTCATTTCAAAATCAACCAGCGTGAGAATACGCGGTGGCAACGCCCTGCTGTACATCGCATTGTCCACCTTGTAATCACCATGCATCACGGTGAGACTCCCCGCTGAGGGACGATTATCTTCCAGCCACAGGGCCACCTCATCGACACCGGGCAGATCGCGGCGACGGTATCCTTCCAACTGCGTGGACCATCGCTTGACCTGACGTTCGAGAAATTGTTTCGGATTCGATAAATTCTCCATCGCTGTGCCGCGCCAGTCAAAAGCGTGCAACTCCACCAGCGCATCAATGAGTTCCTCTCCGATGGCAGGCTGTGTCTCAGGTTTTGCAATGTAGTGATCGGGGAGCTTGCGCCTAATAACCTCTCCATCGACGTACCTCATAATATAAAAAGGCGCGCCGAGCACAGCGTCATCATTGCAGGCTACCAGCACGTCGGGCACACGCAGTCCATCTCCGGTAAGCGCCTGGATGACCTTGAACTCGCGTACGACATCGTGAGCCGTATCGGATACCGCCGTCAGCGGTGCCCGGCGAACCACGAAGCGTTCATCACCATTGGTGAGAGCAAACATATCGCATGAACCGCCGCCGCGCATTGGCTCAATCTGAAGATCACCTGATCTGCCAGCGTGCTCAGAAAACCAGTCAGAGAATACCCCCCGATCGAAATCCGGCTCAGTCATCCACTCGCTTCCAGCAGGTGCGCAAATCGCTTCAATGATTCCTGTCGGCGTGAGGGAATATGCTCGGTAGGCCAGCCCTCTACACCCTCATAACGCTTAAGTTCCGCACGGGCGATGCTGACACTGTGCACTTCATTGGCACCGTCGACCAGCGGCGCCATCCGCGCTGAGCGATACATCGCCTCCAGGGGCATATCACAACTGTAACCAAGAGAGCCATGCACCTGCAGGGCGCGGTCGATCACATTGAATAATACTTTTGCATTGTTGACTTTCACCATTGCAATGTCCTGGCGCGCACCATGGTGTCCTAACTTGTCCATCTTCCAGGCAGCACGCAGAGTCAACAATTTGGCCATCTCCAATTCCATACGGGATTCCGCAATGTAGCCCTGTATGGTCTGGTGACTTGTATAACGCTTGCCAAAAGAGCTGCGCGACAACGTGCGCTCGCACAGCATGTCATAGGCGCGCTCTGCTTCT
>CAJQQW010000340.1 GCA_905480565.1 uncultured Halioglobus sp.
GCCGAAGCTATCGGTAAAGAGCGCAAGCTGCTCGAACCTATCTCTACTACCGCCTCTCTGGTACTCGATACCAGCCAGATGACAATCTACGAACTGCGCGATGCGATCAAACAACGCCTGCTCGGAACCACAGCGGGGAGCATGTCTATCTTGGTACAGTCATTTGGTTTCAAGCGGGGCATTCCAGCCGATGCCGACCTGGTCTTCGACGTAAGGATGCTGCCCAACCCCCACTGGGTTAAGGAGCTACGACTAAAAACCGGACTCGACGCCGAAGTAAAGGAATTCATGGACACTCAGCCAATGACTGGCGAATTTTACGTCGATCTGCGTCACTACCTGGATCAATGGCTACCGCACTATGCACAGGGCAATCGCAGTTATATGAATATCTCTCTGGGTTGTACCGGCGGCCAACATCGGTCAGTATATCTGGCGAACAGACTCTACACTCACTATCGGCAGCAATACCCAGACATCGATGTCAGGCACAGGGAACTACAATAATAGGTCAGCCCGTGATCCAGACCCAGGTAACAATCATCAACAAACTCGGACTGCATGCCAGAGCAGCAGCCAAGCTGGTGGCGTGCACATCATCGTTCTCCAGCCATATAAGAATTGGCAAGGACGGCGAGATGATCGACGGTAAAAGCATCATGTCGGTCATGATGCTGGCCGCCGGCAAGGGAACCGTGCTTGATATCGAGATAGAAGGCAACGACGAGGAAGTCGCTCGCAGTGCCCTGCAGGCCCTCATAGATAATTTTTTTGACGAGTCCGAATAAACTCAACCCAGCCCGCTAGTCCTTAGTCGAAACCGTCATTTGCGCACTGTCATAGCGTAACTAATCACGTTGTCGCAGACGGTGCTTTTCCGGATAATTCTTCTGCAATCTGCCGCGTGATCGTTTGGGGGAGGATTATGGCTCAAAATCAAACAACCTCCCGACAAAAACTGGACAAGCTGTCCGATGCGCTCAACAGCGGCACGCTTGTCGATGCCCGTCGCATGCTCAATGGCCTTGCCCCTGGCGACGTGGCGCATCTTCTCGAATCCTCTTCACCCAAATTCCGTCACATACTCTGGCAAATGGTGGACATCGACCGGGAGGGGGAAATCCTCGGCGAACTGGGCGATGATCTGCAAGCCCAGTTTCTTGAGGACATGGATGCCGCCGAGGTGAAAATGCTCACCGTCGGTCTGGAAGACGACGATATCGCGGATATTCTCCAGCAACTGCCGGGCCACGTAACTCGCGAAGTACTTTCAGCAATGGACCAGCAGGATCGGTCCAGACTGGAACGTGTTATGCACTACCCGGACGACGTTGCTGGCGGTCTGATGAATACTGACACCATCACCATCCGGGCCAGGTTAACACTGGATGTTGTACTTCGTTATTTGCGACGCCACGACACGATACCCGAAATGACCGATAACCTGATCGTGGTTAACCGTTCGGACCAGTTTATCGGTCTACTTTCTCTTCGCACACTGTTGGTTTCTGACCCGGCCACCTCGGTCAGGGAAATGATGAATACCGATGTCGAACCGATTCCAGTCGACATGCCTGATACCGAAGTGGCTCGCCTGTTCGAGCGCAACGACTGGGTTTCTGCACCGGTCGTCGACGGCAACGGCAAACTCATGGGGCGTATCACGATTGATGACGTGGTAGATGTTATTCGGGAGGACGCCGACCGCTCATTAATGTCCATGGCGGGACTGGATGAAGATGCCGACACTTTCGCCCCTCTCGCGCGTGCCGCGCCGCGGCGCACGGTATGGCTGGGTATTAATCTGCTGACCGCTTTCATCGCCTCCTCGTTCATCAACCTGTTCCAGGACACCATTGAAAAAGTCGTTGCGCTAGCCGTATTAATGCCGATCGTGGCGTCGATGGGAGGAATCGCCGGAACCCAAACCCTGACGCTGATGGTGCGCGGTATCGCCATGGGGCAGGTGCAGCGTAGCAACGAGTTTTGGTTGATCAATCGTGAACTGACCATTGGCCTGCTCAATGGATTGTTATGGGCGTCGGTCGTCGCCGTCGCAGCCTCTTTGTGGTTCAACGATTGGCAACTCGGAGTGATAATCGCTGCAGCCTTGATCATCAACCTGTTGACCGCGGCACTGACGGGTGCGCTGATACCGCTGCTGATGAGCAAAGCCAATATCGACCCTGCTATCGCCGGAGGGGTAGTCCTCACCACAGTGACTGACGTTGTGGGTTTTGTATCTTTTCTCGGCCTCGCAACGCTGTTTTATGCCTGATTTCGAACCCGATGCCGAGTTGGATGCACCGAGTAAAAGTGCGCGCAAACGCGAGATGCACCGGCTACAGGCGCTGGGCGAATCCCTTACTATGCTAAGCGAGCCGGCATTGGACAAACTGTCTATTGAAGATGAAGCACTGCTGTCAGCGATAAGGGAGTGTCGCCAGATTCGCAGCAACAGCGCCCGCAAACGCCACCTGCAATATATCGGCAAACTGATGCGCGCCATCGATCCAGAGCCTATTGAAGAGGCCCTACGAGCGATGCATGGCAAACACGAGAAGCAGGTCAACCAGTTCCATACGCTGGAGCAACTGCGAGACGACGTTCTGGAACAGGGTATCTCCGGAGTGGAGCTCGCCCTGTCACAGTTCCCCAGCGCAGATCGACAGCACCTGCGCCAACTCGTTATGCAGCACCAGAGAGAAATCACAAGACAAAAACCACCGGCGGCGAGCCGCAAGTTGTTTCGTTACCTCAAGGCATTGGCTGAGGATCAGGATTAACACGCTGTGAATCTGCCGGCGTTTCCAGAATTACCGCAGGCAGCACTCTCTCCGCAGGCTCAAGCCCTATACGTAGTTGCGGATGATTGTCTGGCGCACCGACGGTCGTGTTGTCGAAAATACGATCGAAATTTACCTGGGGATCATCCCAGGTGCCGCCGATAGAATACACCGCGCTGGAGAGCCGACTCATCTGTTGATCAAACAACTTACTCACCACATAAACGCCTGCCGCTACCGGAATACTCGCCGCCAGCGCGGCGATCCAGGGCAAATTGCTGGCTACCGGCAAGGTGGCGACGAGTTCACCTGAAAGACTGCGCGTCTGGATCTCGGACAGCCCGCTAAACTGGAAACTGGAGCCTCCCGTTACCTCCATCAGTGGAACCTCCACAGTCCCACGATGCAGGTATATCTCGCCCTTCACGCTGTCGAAAGGTATGCCCGACTCAAACATGTGCGAAAGGCTAAGGCGGCTGACAATATCGGCGAGGTTAAGGATACTGACAACACGCAACGCGCCCTGGGCGCCAGAGGGCGCATTGAGGAAGTTGCCAGACTGAAGGTCAAGCAGCATAGCGCCCTCTCCAGTAGCGGCAGAAAAATCCCAGGGTGCGCCGGGCCAGCGCAGATCCAGTTCGACACTACCACTGTCAGTTTCTACGATCCGCTCATAGCCGAGCTGTGCCAGGGTAGTGCCGAAGTCATCGAAGCCGAAGTTGCCTGAGAGCGATGTATAACCGCCGCCTCCCGGCTGCCATAGTAACTGGCCCGGTGTCTCCGGGAGCAGACGCGTTCCAGCCACGGCCCCGGTAATGCCCTCTGCCCGTATCAACCCGGCTTCACTGCGCAGGTCCAGAGCCAGGTCACCCAGGCGTATGTCGCCGTGGTACAGGTTTTCCAGGGTGATATCCATCAGGGGCAACTGCAAATCGATGCTCTCCTCACCACCGGACTGGCCGATTTGCGGTAGACCCGCAAGGTCGAGATAGCCAATATCGAGAATATAAGGCCCGGGAGCCCGGGGCAGTATCAACTCTGCGCGCAGCCAGCTGTTATCCACGCCAAAGTGCCAAAGCGTATCCTCCAGCGCCAGCTTCAATGTCACATCCTGCAAGGACTGACTGGCGAACACCAGACGATCTGCATGCACATTGTCTATGACCAACTCGAAGGGCAACCCGCTGGAACTCTCCGCGTGAGGCA
>CAJQQW010000341.1 GCA_905480565.1 uncultured Halioglobus sp.
GAACTCCACCACGTCCGTAAAAACGAAGGCGTCAAGATCGGTGTTAGCTGCCATCTCGTCACGGACGCGGTGCATAATCTGAGCGAAGGTCTTTGTGTTCATCTTGCCGCTGGTAGGATCCACCGGATTACCGAATGCGCGCACCGCGGTATTCCAATGTTGTTCGAAGGTTCGCTGGGGCAGGACTTTGTAGCCGTTTTCCTTGAGGTAACGCGCTATCTGAGAATCGATGCGAGGTGCCTCCTTGGCGAGATAATTACGAGAGGGTGCTCCAAGATTCACGTGGGCGATGACAACAGTTTTTATCGACGATTGTTCCAATCTCTCCTGGTCAATTGCATAGGGGAAGGTGGTCGGATTAAAGGTGGGTGTGCTGCTGCAGCCGGCCACCATGTAAAGGAACACAAGCAAGCAGGGTTTCAGGCCGGAAAATACTGGGTGATGCATTGTTGACTCCACTTCTGGTCGATCTCGCGATGGTAGCAAAATACCGGGCCAGGTACACCGTCTTCCCCATTCACGGGCACGGTGGCAAGCACGCATCCGTGTTAATGTATTATGCGAATCGTTAACAACCCCCGGAGTTACATTGTTGTGTCTTTATCATTGCATGTCAGGCACGCGGGCTCAGGACCTCCGGTGATTTTATTGCATGGCTTGTTCGGTTCGGGCGCCAATCTGGGCGCATTGTCCCGCGCCCTGCGCGAGTATTTCAGCGTCTACAGCCTGGATCTTCCCAGTCACGGTCGCTCAGATTGGCTTCAGCCCCTCACAATGTCCACATTGACCGCTGTGGTGAAGGATTGGCTGGACCAGGCGGCGTATGAATGTGCCCACATTGTGGGTCATTCACTTGGTGGCAAGGTGGCCATGGAATTGGCACTCTCCCGACCGGAAAAGGTGGCTTCCCTCACCGTGGCCGATATCGCGCCTGTGGCCTACAGCGCTCGCCACGACGCCGTATTCGCCGCATTGCAAGCCGTGTCACAGGCTGGCTGCGTCAGCCGTGAGGTAGCCGGAGTCCTGATGAGTGAGTATCTTGTAGAGGAGACGGTGGTGCAGTTTCTATTAACCAGCCTCGTGCGAACCGGTGATGGCGAGATGCGATGGCGTTTCGATTTGCGCGGTATCTGCGAAGCCTATTCATCTTTTTTGGCGGCGCCAGAGGGTGGTCGATCCTATAAGGGACCGGTTCAGTTTATAAGGGGTGCTGAGTCAGACTATATCAGGGAGGAGCATCATCCGGCGATTGACGCCTTGTTCCCGAGGGCTGGCATGCAGGTGATACCCGGGGCTGGACATTGGTTGCATGCGGAGCAAGCCCCGGCGTTTAATGAGCTTGTGTTGCGGTTCATCCAATCGGCACAGGGAGAGGGCACATCTTGAGCACCGCACTGCAGGCAGGAGATGATTAACCGTGGGTGAGTTAGCTGTCTTGCTTCTGCTTGGCGCACTGTGCTTGTATTTCTTGTCTGCTTCGCGGGTGCGCGAGTTGGCGACGCAAGCGGTGGGTCGCGCCAGCCGCGATGCTAATTTCCAGTGGCTTGATCAATCAGTGCACATACGCCGCATCTCGCTGAGCAGAGACGAGACTGGGCAGTGGCGGATGTGGCGGCAATATCGATTTGATTACAGCTACGACGGGCTGGAACGGCGGCAGGGGTTTGTGATTATGCTTGGCCAACGAATGCAATCGATCGTGGTGGCGGAACGTGAGCCTTTGTCGCACGATTGATTCATGCCGTCCTGCCAGATTATGTCGGCTTTTCCTCTGAGGGTATGCCGAGTAAAAAAATCGAGCCCTCTGGGAAGTCGTCATATGCGAGAGATAAGGTAACATCTCCCCGACACATCATTTATCCACAGATTCTGTGGATAACTCAGTGAATAAATTGTTCAGGCAGGTCTGGAGTCCCGAAAACGTAATGATTGTGGCGAATTGGTCAAAAACTAGTCAAATAATATATAATTAATAAAAACAGTAGCTTATAACTCTTTCCTGAGCTTTTGATTGTAGAAAAAATGCTAAGCCTGTGAAAATGCGGCAAGCCAGATATGGTGTGAATAACATTTGCGCCGTTGCTACCGGGGGTAACCTTTCTCGAGTTTTTGGAAACACTCTTGCCTTGCCCGCGGTAACATCTTTTTCGCAAAATCATATTCACACTGCATGCGTAGCTTCTTACAATTCGTCAAGTTTTTTTATACGTGTTACCGGCGGGTTACTGCAAGGTGCAATACTAGTCACCCCGGTAGATACATCCGCTGGTGCAGGTCTCACGAATCTCGACGGCACTGAGCAGCGAGAGGGAAGGTTTCAAGTGCTGCCAGATCCAGCGCGCAATATTTTCACTGGTCGGGTTTTCCAGGCCAGAAATATCGTTGAGATAATGATGATCCAGCATATCGTGCAATGGCTTGAAACTGGCTTTTACGTCCGCGAAGTCCATCACCCACCCGGCAGGCTCGGGAGCATTGCCTGATATCACAATACGCACCTGAAAAGAGTGTCCATGCAGGCGCGCACATTTGTGCCCTTCTGGAACGTTGGGCAGGCGGTGAGCTGCCTCAAAATGAAACTCCTTGTAAATCTCCATGCGCCATACCTGATCGAAAAGATGGGGTGCGCGATCATAAACGTTTTACGGCCACGCCGCTCTCTCTCCGATTTTACTACTAAAAACAACAGCTTTTAATTGCCGATTTTCGGCTTAATTGTATTACGGGGATTGACCGCGGAGGTAGAATCTCTATAATGCGCGTTCTCGGCTTTGGGGGTGGTTAGCTCAGCTGGGAGAGCATCTGCCTTACAAGCAGAGGGTCGGCGGTTCGATCCCGTCACCACCCACCACTTATACCGAGAGTTTGCCTACCGTGGACCGGTAGTTCAGTTGGTTAGAATGCCGGCCTGTCACGCCGGAGATCGCGAGTTCGAGTCTCGTCCGGTCCGCCACAAACATAGAAATCCCCGTTCTGCAGGTCCTCGCAAGCCAGGATATTGTCTTGGCATCGTGGCTAAAAAGACAGAGGGCGGATATGGGGACAGTGTGGGGCATTGTCACTGTCGTGAGTACTTTAAATCTGTTTGTCAAAGGTGCGGTGCACCGACATTGAATCGAAATGCAGTTGTCGGTCACTTACACTCAATTTAGGAAACTGATCCTTTGATGTGATGCATGGGTATGAGCGTTCGCGCCTAAACGCTAAGCAATTGTTTCCCTCGCTCACCCATTAGTGAATCAATTGCAAACTCCTCCGGATCGAGTTCACTGGTGCCCCGATAAATCACAGCGATTCCTCGCATCAGAACTACCTTAGAGACTACGTCTGGCTGGTGGGCGCTGACTAGTGAAGCGATTAGAACTAAACGCGCAAAGCCCGTAACCATTTCGTCTGCAAAAGCAAAACCGGGTCTGCCCTCTTGATAATGTTCCCAGGACCAGTCCTCGATTACGAATACCCCGCCAGGACGCAGCCTCGGGAAAAGAATATTGAATGACGTCATTGTCGGCCCCAGAAGATGTGAGGCGTCGTCGATTACGAGGTCTAGAGGTTCTTGCCCAAAGTCCTGATCCAATAAGTGTTTGAGCTTGCCCGCATCGCCCTGATCGCAATCAAAGTGTGTTCGGATACATGAGGCAATCGGGTGCGATGCAAGAAATTTATCGAAATTGTCGCTGGCTCTTTTAGCGATTTCGAAAGCGGATAGACGTCGCGGCTGGAACAAAACCGAAAGAAACGCCGTACTTGCACCCGCACGAATACCCAGCTCAACGATATTCAGATCATTTCCAAGATCATTGGCCAGCTCTGCATAGTAGTCAATATGAAACGGTTCTTTTAGAATTTACAAAATTTTCGACTGGGGTGCACCTATTTTGGCCAAGCCGAATCTAGTTCCATTGACTTCTATTTTTGATTCGTTAATCCAGGTTATCACTGAGCCCTCCGATGGTTCCAAAATTGAATGCCTGCGTGCAAGACCGACCGCGGTTTGTGGATTGAAATACGCGTGCTGCGCCAGTATTCAATTGTCTTCGCATTATGCCGCAGCAGCTTGCCGCCCCTCAAAGTCGATAATTGGTGTCTAACAGCCGCGGATAAAATCGGTGCGATTATTGTTCGACTTTAACACACGACATTATGATCTACACGATACAGAAAATGCGTTTCGTTAGGCTCTATGAAGGCCTCGTCGTCATAGGGGCTATGCCTGTATTCTTGACGTCGACACTTCAATCGGTGGGAATGAATAGCACCAAATTTCACATGCCAGAGAGAGCGCTTCTGGGCTGACGGTGACGACTCGCTTGGCGAGTAGATTCTTGGAAATTACGGTGGCTGAGATTGAATGTGTAATAGAACCAGACCGCCTAGGATATGATAGCGGGTGGTAGCCAGCGGCGCTTACCTGTATTCATCGCCCGATTTTATGAATATTGTCGAGTTAAGATGTCAGTACCCTTGGCGGCGTTATGGGCGCTAACATCAGGTTTGTTGAAATC
>CAJQQW010000342.1 GCA_905480565.1 uncultured Halioglobus sp.
GCGCAACGTAGAGAATATCTCCCACTCGTAATATTCAGGAATAACCGAAAGGTCCGACTCTGCCTGACCGAGTTTGAACATGTCACCGATGCTGGTGTTGGCGCCGTAAAGAGGCACATGAAATAGTGCCACGGGGTGGGCGATGCCATCGGGCAGTGGATCCGCCCCCGTACAACCAGTAAGCAGAAAGTTTTCCCAATGCTCGATGGTGTAGTCGCCGCCGGGGAATTCGTGGCCGACAAGGGCGGTGATTTCGTCCTCTGGAGGAATGGGCTTCATAGAGCACGTTATCTCAAGACAAGTGAGTCAAGGTAACCAACAATGATGAATTGCAGCGTGCAAGGTCAATGCCTTTTTAAAAACCGTGCTGGCTGCCATCACCGCAGTTTGTGTTAGGTTCTCCGCCGAGAGTATCATCCAGATGCCACGTTGATAAATGTCTTGTTGCCAGGCCGCAGCCACAAATTGGTTCCGCGACAGGTACAATCCCCACTGACACGAGTAAAAATGAGCCCAGCAAAAAAGATGCCGGAAGATATCGTCACCGTATTTGGCGCCAGCGGGCGGCAGGGGCTGGCTCAGGTACGCCAGCTTGTGGCTTGCGGCTATCGCGTCAAGGCAGTTACACGCATGCCAGACCGCTATACTGCTCAAAACCTGACGGGCGTTACGGCGGTTTTCGCTGATTACAATGATGCGAGCAGTCTTGCCCGGGCGTGTTCAGGCTCTCGCGGCGTATTTTTTACGCATCCAATGTTTGAGGACGCACTGCACGTTAACAGCCATATCGAACGAGTAGCGGCAGCCGCCAAAGAAGCAGGCATTGAGCGTCTAGTTTACAATACCAGCTCCTGGGTACCCGATACGCCCTGCGGCGAACCAAACTACGATGGTAATTTGGTCAGAGAAAATATCTTCGCAGCTAGTGGCACGCCCGTTACGATTATTCGCCCGGTCTTGTTCATGGACAACCTCCTGACCAACTGGGTTAAACCGGGGCTTATCCACGAAGGGCTCTATCGCTATCCTCACAAAGCAACAATGTGCGCAAACTGGATATGTTTGGACGACGTCGCAAAGTTCATGATCGCGTCGCTCACACGAGATGATCTTGCAGGCGAACGGATTGTCGTAGGCGGTCCGCAAGCTCTTTCTCCCCTCGATGTGGCGGAGGCCCTGTCACAAGCGATGGGCAAAACCATTCGCTACCAATACATTACCCCGCGAAAGTATGGCGAACTTATGTACGATTTATTCAAGCATGTATCTCCTCTCTCGAGAGAAGATTATGCCAGCGCGCTCGACGCTTTCTACATTTACAACAATGAACAAAACGGGCTGCCGTTCCAGGTGGATATGGCACCGGTTCTCCAGCGAATACCCATCAAGCTCACGCTATTTTCCGATTGGGCGATACAGCAGGACTGGACACTCGGAAAGGGTGGTCCCTCTGGTGGCTGAGATACCACTGTTCCAAAGCAAGCTAAAATAGAACCCAGCAGGATAGTAACTCCACGTTCAGACTTTTCTGGATAACACTCACGGGGACAAAAGGGCATGATCGTTGGCATTCATCACATCGCCATCAGCGTTGAAGATATAGACAAAGCTGTAAAGTTCTACACCAACGCGTTCGGTTTTCAGTCGGTGCAGCAGGAGAATCTCGATAATGACCTGCAGGCAAACCGCGTGATCGGCATGGACGCCATCAAGGCGCGTATGGTGATGCTGCAAGCGCCCAACGCGTTTATTGAGCTTTGGCAATATGCCCACCCCGAACCCGAAGACAGGCGATCAAGGCCCTGCGACTATGGGTACCCTCACATCGCACTGCAGATTGATGATATGGAAGCCGAGCTAAGCCGGCTACGGACTCATGGCATGACCTTTGTGGGAGACGCTGTTTGCGGCGAGCAGGCTTCGGCCATATATGGTTATGACCCCTTCGGCAATATTATCGAGCTGTACGAGATCAAGACGGCCGCATTGCCCCATTTGGCCCCTCGCGCGCGCTTTGAGCGATAGCGACAACAGCAGAGCCGCAACCCGCAACAAATGAGCTCGCCATAACAGCAACGCGGTTCGTTGACCCTTCTCTGCCAGAAGCCTCTCTATGGCCTACAATGGCTTGGCTAACAACCCATTTAATTCGAATCGCAACACGGCGCATCTTGTGCCAATAGCCTTTTATTTCGTATGGTCATTAGGGTTGACTAGTGATTCTCGTCCGGTACACTTTTGTGCGCTTTTGATCAAAATACATCCAGTCAATGTCGTGCCATATTATGCGTCTCGACGAGGCAATTTTCATGCAGCTTTTCCCCCCCACTCTTCGCGTTGTTTCTCTCTCCTTCCTGGTTGCCATCCTGAGCGCTTGTGGCGGTGGGGGCGGTGGCGGTGGCGGTGGAATCAGCGTTGCGAGCGACACGGGCACCGCAGACAACAACACCAGCACAGCGCAAGTACTGGACTACGAAACAGATATCGCGCCGATATTGCAGGCAAAGTGCACGGGCTGTCATAACGGAGGCGAAAATCCACTCGCGCCTTTCGCACTGGACACCAAGACCCTCGTCGAATCATTTAGCTCAGCCATCCACTTCACTCTCGAAAGCGGTTCCATGCCCCCCGCGGGCGCACTAGCACTGACCAATTCCGAGAAAGCCAAACTACTGGCATGGCTTGATGGCGAAGCCTACGACCCGCAGGAGGAAATACTGCGAGTATCCCTCATCGAACCACTGGCATGGGATGTGCAAGCAAAAAATCGTGACGTTTTCATCAACCTGCGCCCCGCACAGGTCGACTGCGACCGCGACAGGGGTTGGTTCGTTGAAGATGATGGTCTTGAGGTGCGCACCGAATTTTGTAACTGGGCCTCGCTCGCTCAGCAGGCTTTACTCGAGCTTGAGGCGGGCACGGAGCTGCAATTCGCATTCAGCCACAGTTTGCTGAATTACAATGCACCCTCCACTGCCAACCTTGCGTTGTCCATCGGCGGCACAACGGTTTACGAGATTGCTATCGATATACCGAGTGAGAGCAATCTGATCAAAGAGTCCATTATATTGCCCGTTGCCGTTAACATTGGCGATCCGATCGAAATTAACATTCGTAACCACGGTAACAACGCATACACCATTCACTCATTGGAAGCGATTCTGTCGAGCGATGACGACCTGACCTATTGCCCGACTTACGATTCTACCTTTGAGGCTATTCAGGCAGTCGTATTCGAGCAGGCCGGTTGTGCCAACTCATTATGCCACGGCGACGCCAAGGCTGGTGGACTCGATCTCATTCCTGAAAACGCATGGGACAACCTGGTCGGCGTCCAAGCGACCGGGTCATCACTGGATCTTGTGAATCCGCGCAGACCTGCCTCCAGCTATCTTTATCATAAGCTGTCAGCGAAGACGTTCCCGGGAAGCTATGACATCGCCGGTGCACCGATGCCGAGTGCAGGCGGCGCGATCACGCCGGGGCAACTTGAAACGATCCGTTTATGGATAGAGTGTGGCAGTCCAAAAGACGGTTCATGCGGTGACACCCTCGGGCGTGGTGAGGAGGAGCTGGAGCGCCTGCTGGGCGTTTGCCTGCCTGAGCCTGACGTAGTGAACGTCGAGCCATTGCCTCCACCCGAGCCAACCAAGGGCGTACAAGTAAAGATGGCTCCGCACGACGTCAAAGCCGAGGGTGAGCGCGAGATCTGTTTTGCCGTTTACGAGGACTTCCGCGATGTTATCCCTGAGGAGTACCTTGACGAGACAGGAGACTACTTCTACCTGAAGAACGGCGAAACGCGGGAAGACCCCTATACTCACCATAACTTGTTATACAAGGCCGCGGTGGGTATCGATAAAATTCACGATCCGGCGTTCGGCGATTGGACCTGCGCTGACGGCCCGCAAAAAGGCGAGCTGTGTGAGCCTCTGGATAAGAACTCCTGTGGTATCGGTCAGTGCATCAGCGAAGTCCGAAACAGTGTCGCCTGCCGAGGTTATGGACCGCAAGGGGACTCACGAGGCGGCAGCATACTGGGGTTGAGTTCAGGGCCAGACCGGGAGGGCTTCTACGCTAAATTCCCGGCACATGGCCTCTTCCTCTGGAATTCCCACGTGTTCAATCTGACCACAAAGGACGCGATACATCACCTGTGGCGAAACCTGTACTTTGCGGATGACCGACGTTTCCAGGCGCAGGGTATCAATGTGGTCGATCACATCACTGCAGGCACTGGCACGAGGCCTTTCGAGAAGAAAACCGAATGTCGCGATTACGTTTTTGATCAAGGCGATGGACTTTTGTCAATTACCTCTCACACACACAAGCGCGGTGAGCGTTTCTTCATGAGTGTCGGCGATGAGTTGATCTACGAGACGTTTACGTACGACGAGCCGCTCAATAAGAGATTCGACCCGGCAATGGTATTTAACAGCCCGGATCCCGCAGAGCGCACCCTGACCTACTGCGCTACCTGGAATAACGGTGTTAATGAAGACGGTTCACCGAATGTCGAAGTAGTAACGCGACTGTCTCGGCGGCCTGTCAACGCCCAACCCTGTCCTGCGAGGGCCTGTGTTGCAGGTAACGTGGGCGCAGCTTGTGCAGGACCCAATGACAGCAGGTCCTGTGATTCTTCGCCTGGCGCGGGCGACGGTTGGTGTGACGCGTGTATCATAATGCCGGGTGTTTCCAGCGATGATGAGATGTTTATCCTGATTGGTAGCAAAATGGCTAATTACGATATGCTGATGAACGCGGGGCACAAACATGCGACAGTGGCAATCGTAAGTCCAGTCGCTGACGCTACATTCGCGCCAGGTGACACCGTAAATATCGAATTTTCGTTCGATAACTTCGATTTGATTCCACCAGAAAACCATGGCGATGGCGGTCACGGTGGTGGAGATTCCATGGCCGACGATGATCATTCGATGGGAGATGGAGACCACTCAATGGCGGACGGTGACCACGGTGACGTCACTGAGGGGCATTATCACGTTTATTTAGACACCGATGATGACGATGCTGATCACGTTACCGACTGGTCTGAGACTACTCTACTGGAGCTTCCAGATGACATTGAACCCGGCTCACACGAGATTCGTGTAAGCCTGCGTGCGGCGGATCACCACTCTCTCGGCGTGGAAAAAAAGGTGATTATTCAGGTCGAATAACCACCCGACACGATTACTCTGAGAATATGGGCGCCAACAGGCGCCCTTTTTTATGGCACGGCGAATATTGTCCCATCTTCGCTTCATGCGCAGGCCTGCGCAATGCTTATGACCAGTTGTAGAACAACTTTTACCGAGGCTACCTTGTCACCAGCAAAAATAGTGCTAATCTTCTTTCACAGCCACGATCCATCCTGGCGCCAAATATAAAGCGTTTAACATCATGAACTGGTACAGAATCAAGACCTCCTTCGTCGGAATCAAACGTCTGATTACATTGTCAGATGAGGACAAACAGGATTGCATTGATGCTTATAAGTTTTTCCAGCGCATGCAGGCAGGCGAGGAAACCAGTACCGAAGACGAGACTAAAGCAGTAGCAGACTATTACAAGGTGCTGAACAATATGCTTTCTGTCTTCGACCTGGAAAAACTCTATATCCCGCCCCAACTCGACGACTCGCAGGGCCTGTATGGGAACCAGTTGATCATCGAAAAAGCAATTTTCAAGGAGCTCAATCTGCAAACGCCAGCAAAAACACATTTGCTGGACATGGGTTGCGGCAGGGGAAGAATCGCCCATCACTTTGCAACCCTTTCCGGTGGTCAAGTCTCAGGCTACAACATCGATCCGAACCAAATCGAAAACGCAGTCGATTGGGCCGAAGAATGCGGCATGAGTGATCGCCTGCATTTCCAAGTAGGCAATCATCACGAACCTCTGCATTATGAGGAAGAAAGTTTTGATGGCTGCTTTTCTTTTCAGGCCGTTTGGCCCTTCTTCAAAAAGGAAGAGCTGGATGACCACGCCAGAGAAATGTACCGCGTACTGAAGCCAGGCGCCCGTTACGCGTGCTCGGAATACCTGTTAACTCCGTACTTTGACTGGAACAATAACGAACATGCCACACTTCATAGGACTTTCCTGCCAACGTTAGCCGCGACACAATCAATGTACCCGGCTGATGTGTGCGCCGCCCTGGAGAGAGCAGGATTTAACATCGTGCTTTCGGCACCCTCAAAGAGTGAAGCATGGCCGATCTGCGAACAGAAGCGTGACCTGATACTTTGGGTAAGGCGAATTGTTCGCGGGCTGGAAAAAATCAGGTTGATGCCTCCCTGGGTCGAGCAGTCTCTGGATTTGTTACAGAAAGGCGGCCAGGCATGGACTGATGCCGAAAAAGCGAAAATTGCAGATCTGAATTGGCGGATTGTTGCTGAAAAGTAGCAACCTATGCACACCACCGTCACTATCGCGGACATATTATATGAAGGCCTTTATCTCCGGAGCGCTGCTATTTTTGCTGTCTATCGCAAATGTGTCAGCCCAAATCGAGGTCGATCGGGTAGTTCAGCAAAACGAGGTATCTGCAAAAAACTATCTGGTGGGCCGCGGCGCAGCAGATGTGACAGGCCCGGTCGTAGGAATGCCTCTATGGGGCTTTGGACGACCTGACCAGATTGGAGAAGGCCTGCATACGCGTCTCGCCTCCAGAGCTTTCATTGTCGGCGAGTTAAATAAACCTGCGAAGCGTCTGGTGTTTGTCAGTGTCGATCTTGGCAGCATTGATCACCATATCGTGTTGGCAGTTGCTGAAATTCTGCAGGGACGCTACGGGAATCTCTATGGCCTGCACAATGTCATTATTAGTGCCACCCACACCCATGCCGGACCCACTGGTTACTGGCACTCACGCACAGACACCGGCCTCGATGGCGGTTTTTATCCTGAGCATTACGACGCAATAGTCGAGGGCATAGCCGATTCCATTATCAGCGCCCACGAGGATCTTGAACCCGGCAATGTATTCATTAACACAGGACGCGTTGAGAACGGAGGAGCAAACCGCTCAGCGGTCGCTTATCTTGCAAACCCCGCCGAAGAGCGTGCGCGCTACACCGACGATACGAATACAACCATGACGCTACTTAAGTTCACAGACGGGACGGGCGACATTGGTCTTATCAATTGGTATGCCCTGCATCCGACAGCAATGAACTATTACAACCGATTTGTTTCCGGCGATCACAAGGGGTATGCCTCGCTTGCGGCGGAACGAGCCCATGACACGCCCTTCCCTGTCGATAATGAGTTCGTGGCGGCTTTCGCTCAATCAGACCCCGGCGATGTAACGCCGAATATCAATCTCGATAATACGGGTCCGGGTGACACAGACCTGGAGACAACAAAGATCATGGGCGAGCGACAGGTCGTCAGCGCACACGTATTGTTTGACTCTGCGAGAGAGAAACTGAGCGGCCCAATTGATTCACGACAAATGTACATTAATTTGAAGAATTACGAGGTGGACGGCCGTTTTACCGGGAGTGGCGTTCAGCACACCTGCCCGTCTGCCTATGGCTATTCCTTCGCGGGCGGGTCCACCGAGGACGGAGGCGGCCACTTTCTTTTCAAAGAAGGTATGACCGAGCAGAGTGCCTGGCGGGACTGGCTGATTCGACTGGTAACGGGCGCTCCTGCCTGGACAGAGGAGGTTCGTCTGTGCCAGGCACCGAAGGCGATACTCTTCGAGACAGGGAGTCAAACCCCGCCATTACAATCGCAAGTACATTCGGTCACCGTGGCACGTATTGGTCAGTTCGTCATACTGGCTATGCCCGGTGAAGTAACTACTATGGCTGGGCGACGCTTACGCGACACTGTAATGCATGAGCTAAGTGGCTCGGCAAAATATGTCGTGCTCGCGGGCTATGCCAATGAGTTTGCTGGCTATATTACGACACCAGAAGAATACGACTTGCAGCAATATGAAGCCGCACACAATCTTCATGGCCGCTGGTCACTCCCTGCTTATCAGCAGGTGGCAAGCCAACTGGCCGCTGCGCTGCAGGCTGACCAAGAAATAGATTCGCAGCAGGCCTACGATGATTGGCGCGGCAGATCAACTGAACTGCCCCTGCCCTACCGTGAGAATGCCGCCGATCACGGCGAAATGAAAGCCGGGGATGTCGTGTCTCCCGTTCGTACCAACTACAGTCCAACAGACACTGCAACAGTGGAATTTCTCTCGGCTGACCCGAGCCGACACTTTGCCACGGGAAACAATTTTCTCGAAATACGACGCAAGGAAGGCGACGATTGGCAAACCGTCGCTACCGATACGGATTGGTCGACCCGGGTGAGCTGGCGCTTTACGGGCGGCCGCGCAATCGCCATGCTCGAGTGGGCCATCCCTAAGAATATTGCACCCGGCACATACCAAATACGCCATTTTGGTGTCGACAAAAACAGCAATAATTTTGTGGGCGCAACCGAGGAGTTTTCGGTGAAACGGACGCGATGAAGCCGATTTAAGCACAACGACTGATTAGCATTTTAAACATGATAAGGTTAGCGCAAGCAACATCATGCTAGCGCCTAC
>CAJQQW010000343.1 GCA_905480565.1 uncultured Halioglobus sp.
GAGGTGAACTCTATAGAGACTCTCTGGCGAGACGATCTGGTCACTTTCGCACTGGGCTGCTCCTTTTCTTTCGAGGAGGCTCTATTGGCCGACGGGCTGGAGATCCGCAATATTTCCCAGGGGTGCAACGTACCGATGTACCGAAGCTCCCTTACATGCGTCGCAGCTGGGCCTTTCCGCAGCCAGATGGTCGTCAGCATGCGGCCCTTCAGCGCAGCGGACGCCATTCGGGCCATACAGATATGCACTCGCTTTCCCAGTGTCCACGGGGCACCGATCCACCTCGGAGACCCTCAATTAATTGGTATCGGCGATTTGCAAACACCTGATTACGGCGACGCGGTGTCGTTACACCCAACAGAGATTCCCCTTTTCTGGGCCTGCGGTGTCACGCCACAGCTGGCACTGGAAACTGCGCAGCCGCCCTTCGCCATTACCCACAGTCCTGGCTGCATGCTGGTGACTGACGTGCGCAACAGCTCACTGGCCGTGCTCTAGGAGCGAACAGCGCATGCAACTCAATTGTGACCTTGGTGAGAGCGACAGTAACTGGCGGGATGGGCCGGAGTCCCGAGTCATGCCTTATATCGATTTGGCCAATATCGCCTGTGGCTACCATGCCGGTGACCCGGAGACCTTGCAACGCACACTGGCCCTTGCTCGGAAGTACAATGTAGCCGTAGGCGCACACCCCTCGTACCCTGATCGAGCCGGATTTGGCCGGCGCAGCATGGAGCTCCAGAACGATGAAATCATCGCCATGCTGCACTATCAGATCGGCGCACTGGAGGGCATGGCCCTGAGCCAGGGGCTGCCGTTGTCTCATATTAAACCCCACGGCGCTCTCTACCACGACATGATGACATCACGCCGTGTACGTGAGGCTGTTTTCGAGGCGGTAGCCAGCTACCACCGAGCACTGCCCCTGATCATGCAGGCCACCACGAGGGCAAATGAACACCGTAAAGAAGCCCAGTCAGTCGGTATCAATCTGTGGTTTGAGGCCTTCGCAGATCGCCGCTATGCGGATGATGGCAGCCTACTGCCCCGGGACAAATCTGGCGCTCTGCTGGATCAGAAGGGGACAGTGGAGCAGACCACGCAATTATGTCGGGAGGGCACCGTCACCACGGCCAGTGGCGCCGCGCTGACAATCTCCGCAGATACCCTGTGTCTCCACGGCGACAACCCGGACGCTGTGAACGCTATCGCCGCCCTGCACGCATTGATTCACAACAGGTGAGCGCAACGTGAAACTGCAGGTCACAGGGGAAAACAGTCTAATACTCTATCTTGGAGAGGACGCCGATGAGGCGACATCCGCCAGGGTTCACGCGGCCGTTGCCACTATCGAGACGGCGCTGAGCGACCGCTTATTGGATCTGGTGCCATCTTACGCCTCGATCCTCATTCTGTTCGACATACAACGTATCGATCATATTACGGTCATGAAAACGCTGCGCAAGGCCCTCGCTGAGCCCACTACCAGCGCTGCAGGCAAGGGGCGAACCATTGCCTTACCGGTCTATTACAGCAGGGAGACAGGCGTCGACCTCGAACCACTGGCAGCTCGCGCAAGTCTCTCCGTAGAACAAGTTATAGAACTGCACGCCAACACAGGCTACCGGGTCTTCGCCATTGGTTTCGCGCCGGGATTTGCGTATCTTGGGCAAGTCGACCCGCGCATCGCGGCCCCGCGGCTGGACACACCCCGGCAACGAGTGCCAAAAGGATCCGTCGCCATCGCCGACCGGCAGACCGCCGTGTACCCCTCCGAGTCGCCCGGTGGCTGGAACCTGGTGGGTCGATGTCCTGTCTCTCTGTTCAATCCCGCACAGGATCCCGCCATGCCCATTGCGGTGGGTGACCAGGTCTGCTTTGAACCCATCAGCCGGGCGCAGTTCCTGTCCCTGGGCGGAGACCTCGGATGAGTATGCGAGTATCGCACCCTGGCATATTGAGCCTCCTGCAGGATAGCGGTCGTCAAGGGCAGCATCGCCTGGGGTTGAGCAATGGCGGCCCACTGGACAGTGAGGCTTTCCACCTTTGTAACCGTTTACTGCAAAATCCGACCGGCAGCACCGCCATCGAAATCAGTGCGGGCGGCCTGCAGTTACAGTGCACCGCTGACACATGGATCTGTCTGACCGGAGCACCAATGCCCCTCTCGGTCAACGACAATGAGCATGATAACTGGACTGTACACCGCGTCCGAGAAGGTGATGCCATAAAAGTGGGTTTCTCCCGTGCCGGGGTACGCGCCTACCTTGGTGTGGCGGGTGGCTTTTCTATCGTACCCAGTTTCGGCAGTACCGCTACGGTTGTACGGGAAGGCATAGGCGGATTGTGCGGGAAAGCGTTAAATACAGGAGACAGTCTCCCCTACCCGGTTCTGAAGGTGTGCAAATCGCTTTTTTTACCCTTCAGGGAGCGTCCCCGCTATTTAAATAGCCTGACAGTGCGAGTCATTCCGGGCTATCAACAGAGGCTCTTCAGCCGCGTTGCAAAACGGCGCTTTTTTGCTGCGCCCTATACAGTATCGGAGCGCTGCGATCGGATGGGCTATCGGATGCAGGGGCCCGCCGTAAACTGCGCCATCGGCGGCATCCTGTCGGAGGGAATTTGTCCGGGCGCAATTCAGGTGCCGCCCGATGGACAGCCTATCATCCTGCTAAACGATCGCCAGACGATCGGCGGCTACCCCAAGCTAGGCGCTGCACTCTCCACAGATGTCGCTCGCTTGACGCAGCTTACCGCGGGAGCCAAGGTGCATTTCGCCCCTATCACAACTGACACCGCCCGGCGTGCACTGCGATTATCAACGCTGAGACTGTTGAATCTGCCTCTCGAGGAGCGGCGGAATTGAATTCACTTACACTCAGTAAAGCGGTTGAGCACGCATTGGTCGAGCGCAACGTACGCAATATGGCCTTGGTGCACACGGCACTTAAGCCGGGCTATTGTCAGCGCGCCGCTGCTTTTTTACGCGGCATCACTGGTACCGTCATCATCGGCACCGGATTTCCCATAAAAGGCACCTTTGAAACCGACGGTCCGGCCGGCGCAATGACACTTTATACGGCGCTTGAAAAGCTTGGCGCCAAACCAGTCATTGCCTGTAGCGCGCCTCTGTCAAACGTACTCGGCGAAGACTACGATGTACTCGAACTAACCGTAGGGAGTGCCGCGAGCGCGGAAGCAGTGAGGAAACTTAATTCACTGAAACCCAAGGCTCTGGTCGCCATCGAGTGTCCCGGAGCTGCGGCTGACGGCCACTATTACAACGTGTATGGCGAGGATATCACGGCCCGATGCGCCCATTTCGACCCCTTTATCGCGCAGGCCGCCTGCCCCACGATCGCCATCGGTGACGGCGGCAATGAAATCGGCATGGGCAATGTCGGCCCGGTGCTGGAACAATTGGATATCCGCAGGTCGGTTACGCCCTGCACCGAGCTAGTAGTGGCCGACGTCTCCAATTGGGGCGCGTACGCGCTTGTTGCCTTGCTGGGTCATTGGGCTGAACGCGATCTACTGAGCGGCGCAGACACAGGGTCACTTTTGCACTTTCTTTGCCGACACGGCGGGGCCGATGGCATTACGGGAAAAAATACAGCGACAGAGGATGGCCTCAACGCTCGTGAAGGCCAGCGGTTGGTCGATCAACTGCGGGCCCTGACAAATGTATAACAGCACTAAAGCTTATGGCATTTCTGTGGGAGAATAGCGAGTCATATGGAGACGGTTTACCTCAACGGCGACTACCTGCCTATCGGCGAAGCGAGCATCTCGCCGCTCGATCGCGGCTTCCTGTTCGGGGACGGTATCTACGAGGTCATCCCCTCTTACGCGGGCCGATTAGTCGGCTTTATCCCCCACCTGCAGCGAATGCAGAACGGGCTGGATGCAATTGAAATCGATCTCCGGCTCGAACCCGAGGCATGGCGTAATATCGCAGCGCGCCTGATTACACTAAACGGCGGCGGCGATCTGGCTCTCTACTTTCATGTCAGCCGGGGTGCAGACAGCTCTCGTCATCACGCTTATCCTGACAATATTAAACCAACAATTTTTGCCTTCGCCTCTCCGATTGCGCCGCAAACACCACCCGATAAAGACAAGGTAACCCCCTACTCTGTGATTACCGCAGAAGATCTTCGCTGGCAGCGCTGCAATATTAAATCGACATCATTACTGGGTAATGTCCTCCACTACCAAAGTGGGCATGCTGCGGGATACAACGAGACCATTCTGTATAATCCCCGGGGTGAATTAACCGAAGCGGCGGCATGCAATGTATACGTCATCAAAAATGGCGTTGTCGCGACGCCAGAGTTGGACGAGCAAAAACTGCCGGGAGTGACACGCCAGATTTTGCTGGAAATTTTGGCCCAAGACGGGCGTATTCCCGTAGAAGAACGTGTCATTACAATGGATGAGTTACGCACTGCAGATGAAGTGTGGTTATCCAGCTCGAGCAAGGATATTGTTCCTGTTACACGTATTGACGACCGACCGGTGGCGATGGGCAATATCGGCGACGTCTGGCTGGCGGCCCAGACCCTGTTCAGCAGTCATAAGTTCGAGTATTGATGACCAGACCTAACCAGGCAACGCTGGATCTTGATGCGCTGCGTCACAACGTAGCCCTGACCAGGCAGCTGGCTCCAGATTCACGTTTAATGGCGGTGATTAAGGCGAATGCCTACGGCCACGGTATGACCCTGATCGGTAAGGCCTTGCAGCCACAGGTGGACGCGCTGGCAGTCGCCTGCATTGAAGAAGCTGTGGAACTCAGGGACGCCGGCATCACGCTACCTATCCTGTTACTGGAGGGCGTATTCGAGCGAGCTGAACTGGCTCTCGCTTCGCGACTGCAACTGTGGCTTACCATTGCCAACGAACGGCAGCTTGAGTGGCTGGAGCAGTCAACGCTGACGCAACCAGTCAGTTGCTGGTTGAAAATTGATACGGGCATGAATCGCAAGGGCGTGCCGACCGACCGTGCCATGGCTTGCCACCGAAGACTGCTCGAATGCAGCCAGGTTCGCGCAGACCCGGTTAGCTTCACGCATTTTGCCGCCGCAGATGACCTAGACGCGCCTCTCACCAAACGACAACTACAGCGATTCGATCAACTCACTGTCAGCGGGCCACGCAGTGCCGCAAACTCCGCGGGCGTACTGGCATGGCCCAACTCACACTATGATTGGATCCGGCCCGGTTATATGCTGTATGGCCACTCACCTATGCTAGAGGCACACCCCGCTGCGCAGGCGCTGCGCCCTGTGATGACACTCAGCTCCGCCGTTGTCGCGGTTCGTGATCTGCCAGCAGGCGAATCCGTCGGCTACGGCTGTACCTGGGTCGCGGAGCGTCCCTCCAGAATCGCCACGGTGACGATCGGCTATGGTGATGGCTATCCGCGGAATGCGCCGAACGGCACGCCGGTGCTCATCAATGGCCAGCGCGCGCCATTAGCGGGGCGAGTATCAATGGATATGATTACCGTGGATGTGACTGATCTGGATGCAGTTCAAACGGGTGATACGGTTATTCTGTGGGGGCAGAGTCTGCCTCTGGCGGAAATCGCGGAGCGAGCTGACACCATTGGCTACGAGCTCACGACACGCATGCCCGCGCGCACACCGCGAATCATCGCCTGACAGCAATCAGCAAACTACCCCTACCCTATGCGCGCAGACAAGGGCATTGTGACAGAACCTGCCTTATCACTCGGTGTATCATAGTCCTACCCTAACCAATGGAAATTACAGTAGCGTCCACCATGATTCTTGCAAGCATGAGACGTCAGTGAGTCAGGCAGCGCCGGCAGATTTGCTCCACCATATCATCGAATACCAGTCGGTACACCGGTCGACGAACACTGCACTCTGGTGGGAAGGTCAAGCCAGCAGCTTTGCCGAATTACAAGGCGCGGTGATGCGTATCGCAGAGCGACTGG
>CAJQQW010000344.1 GCA_905480565.1 uncultured Halioglobus sp.
AATTATGAGCTACACACGCAACAATCAGACCAAAGCCTCTCTGATGCTAGGCCTGAACCGTGGCACGCTGCGTAAGAAGCTCAAGCAATACCACCTCATTTCCTCCCGCGACTAATAGCCGGTATAACCATGAGCGAACACAATCTCGTCAAGGTCAGGCGCGCACTGATCAGCGTCTCCGATAAATCAGGCATAGCAGATTTCGCCCGCTCCCTGCAGGACATGGGCGTGGAAATCCTGTCCACCGGGGGCACATACAAGCTACTGCAGGACGAGGGCCTGCGCGTTACCGAGGTAGCAGACCACACGGGGTTCCCGGAAATGATGGATGGTCGAGTCAAGACGCTGCACCCCAAGATTCATGGGGGCATCCTCGGCCGCAGGGGCAAAGATGACGCAGTGATGGCCGAGCACGGTATTGACGCGATCGATATGGTAATCGTCAATCTCTATCCGTTTGCGGCCACCGTAGCCAACCCTGAATGCACGCTAGAGGACGCCGTTGAAAACATCGATATCGGCGGGCCAACCATGGTGCGCGCAGCCGCAAAAAATCATGCTTTTGTTAACATTGTCGTAAACAGCGTCGATTATGCCGCCATCATCGCCGAAATGAAAAAGAACGATGGATGCACTTCATTGGCGACGCGCTTCGATCTCGCCATTAAGGCTTATGAGCACACCGCGTCTTACGACGGTGCCATTGCCAATTACTTTGGCGGCAAAGTCCCCGGGGGCTCAGCGCAATTTCCGCGCACCTTCAACACCCAGTTCCACCGGGTGCAGGAAATGCGCTACGGTGAAAATCCCCACCAGCAAGCCGCGTTTTACGTGGAGTCCTCGCCTCGCGAAACCGGCATTTCCACGGCAACCCAGATACAGGGCAAAGCGCTGTCGTATAACAACGTGGCCGATACAGACGCGGCCCTTGAATGTGTCAAAAATTTCGAGAATCCCGCCTGCGTCATTGTCAAACATGCCAACCCTTGCGGCGTGGCAGTCGCTTCCACTATCGGTCAGGCCTATGAGCTGGCTTTCGCTACCGACAGCGAATCCGCCTTCGGAGGCATCATTGCCTTTAACAGGGAGCTGGATGCTGTGACCGCAGCAAGCATCGTGGAACGGCAGTTTGTGGAAGTCATTATTGCCCCTAGCGTCAGTGATGAGGCGGCGGCACTGGTGGCAGAGAAAAAAAACGTGCGGCTGCTGGCCTGCGGCGAGTGGTCACAGCCAGGCGCTGCGCTGGATTACAAACGCGTCAACGGTGGACTCCTGGTGCAGGACCGCGACCTCGGAATGATTTCCGCGGCCGACCTAAAGGTCGTCAGCAAGGTCGCACCCACAGATCAACAGTTGCAGGACCTTCTGTTTGCCTGGAAGGTTGCCAAGTTCGTAAAGTCCAACGCTATTGTCTACGCGAGTGAGGGCCAGACCGTGGGCGTGGGCGCGGGTCAGATGAGCCGCATCAACTCCGCCAGGATCGCGGCCATCAAGGCCGAACATGCCGGATTGGCAGTCGCGGGCTCCGTAATGGCCTCTGATGCGTTTTTCCCGTTCCGCGATGGCATTGACAGCGCCGGCGAGCGAGGCATCGCCGCAGTCATTCAACCCGGAGGCTCGATCAGGGACGAGGAAGTCATTGCAGCAGCAGATGAGCACGGCATGGCCATGGTATTCACGGGCATGCGACACTTCCGCCACTAGGGCGCGGTAGTCGGCACATCACGCAATCCGGTAACAAGGGGCTGGCACCGCGACACGCGAGCCCCGCATTCAAGCTCCTGCCAGACAGGTTCTGGCCAGGTTGCGACAGGACATGTTCCACTTCCACTGCGGACGACGAGTAAACGCTGATGAATATTTTGGTTATTGGTAATGGCGGTCGCGAGCACGCGCTGGCCTGGAAGGCCTCGCAGGCCAGCAACGTCAACACCGTCTTCGTGGCACCGGGTAACGCCGGCACAGAGCGAGAGCAGGGGCTCGAGAACGTCGCGATCGATACAATGGATTTTGCAGGGCTTGCCGATTTTGCCAAGCAGCATGAGGTTAGGCTCACGATTGTGGGACCGGAGGCGCCTCTGGTGGACGGCATTGTGGACTACTTCCAGTCGCGCAAATTACCCTGCTTCGGCCCTAACAAAGGGGCAGCTCAGCTGGAGGGCTCCAAGGCGTTTACCAAGGATTTCCTGGCGAGGCACAACATTCCCACCGCGGCCTATGCCAATTTTACAGAATTAGAGCCCGCGTTGGCCTACCTGCGCGAGCAAGGGGCTCCTATCGTGGTCAAGGCGGACGGACTCGCAGCGGGCAAAGGCGTGATCGTGGCAGAAACGCTCGAGCAGGCCGAGGCCGCAGTGACCGATATGCTGTCCGGCAACGCGTTCGGCGACGCTGGTTGTCGCGTAGTTATCGAGGAATTCCTGGTGGGAGAGGAGGCCAGCTTCATCGTTCTGGCGGATGGAAAGAACGTCCTTGCGATGGCGAGCAGCCAGGATCATAAGCGCATTGGCGAAGGTGACACCGGGCCAAACACTGGCGGCATGGGCGCCTACTCCCCTGCGCCGGTGATCGACAAGACGGTGCACCAGCGTGTCATGGACCAGGTCATCATGCCAACCGTCAGAGGCATGGCGGCTGAGGGTAACGACTACACCGGTTTCCTTTATGCGGGCCTGATGATTGATGGAGAGGGCCAACCCAAAGTCATTGAATACAATTGCCGCTTTGGCGACCCGGAGACCCAACCCATCATGATGCGCCTGCAATCCGATCTGGTCGCTCTTTGCGAGGCGGCCCTTGAGGGTCGACTCGACCAGGTTCAGGCCCGGTGGGACGATCGCTGCGCCATCGGGGTGGTTCTGGCGGCCGGCGGTTATCCAGGCGACTATGATCGGGGAGCCGTCATTGCCGGACTGGATAGCGTGGACAGCGAGACCGTCAAGGTATTCCATGCGGGCACTCGAAGCGAGAATGGACACGCTGTCACTAACGGGGGCAGGGTCCTGTGCGTGACCGCACTGGGCAAAAATATCGCCGCAGCCCAAAAAAGCTGCTACCTCGCGGCCGACCGCATCTCATGGGAGGGGGTTACCCTGCGCCGTGACATTGGTTGGCGCGCTATAGAACGCTATAGTTAGAGCATCCTATTACGAGAAACCGCCATGCCAACCCGTCGCCTTTCCCTGCTGGACCGCATTATCAGCGAAGCGGACGCCGTGCT
>CAJQQW010000345.1 GCA_905480565.1 uncultured Halioglobus sp.
TGAGCTGACCAGTTTCATGGGCCTTAGCGCCCGCGGGCGCACCTCCCTCATAGTTCTATAATAGAATTTATTATCGCGGCTGGCGACAGTTCCTCAACGCCGCAGGAGGTTTATCGCGATGAAGGATGATAGCAACCCACCGGAAACGCTCGAGTGGCTTGAAGCACTCGACGATGTGGTCAGGCAGGAAGGTGAGGAGCGCGCCGCTTTTCTGCTGCAGGAATTAGCCAAGCATGGCATGAATCGCCGTTTGCCACTGCCCACCGCGGCAATCACTCCCTTCTCAAATACGATCGCCCCTGCTGAGGAAAAAATGATGCCTGGCGATCTGTTCATGGAGCGCCGCGTGCGCTCGCTGGTGCGCTGGAATGCCATGGCCATGGTAATGCGGGGCAACGACAATGATGACGGTCTGGGCGGCCATATTTCCAGTTTTTCGTCCAGCGCAACGTTATACGATATCGGCTTCAATTATTTTTTCCGTGGCACAGAGGGCGGCCACCCGGGGGATCTCGTGTTCTACCAGGGGCACAGTGCCCCGGGAATGTACGCCCGCTCCTACCTCGAAGGCCGGCTGAGCGAGGCGCAACTTGACCGGTTTCGGCGCGAGGTCGGTGGTGAGGGCCTGTCGTCCTACCCTCATCCCTGGCTGATGCCCGATTACTGGCAGTTTCCGACCGTATCGATGGGGCTGGGGCCCATACAGGCGATTTATCAGGCGAGAGTGATGAAGTACCAGCAGGACCGTGGCTTGATCGACCATCGGGATCGGCAGGTCTGGTGTTATATGGGAGACGGCGAGTGTGATGAGCCTGAATCTCTGGGAGCCATATCCCTGGCAGGCCGCGAGGCGATGGGTAACCTGAATTTTGTGATTAATTGTAACCTGCAGCGCCTCGACGGGCCCGTGCGCGGCAACGGCAAAATTATTCAGGAGCTCGAGGGTATTTTCCGCGGTGCGGGCTGGAACGTCATCAAGGTAATCTGGGGAAGAAAATGGGATCACCTGCTGGAGAAGGACAAGACAGGTCTGCTGCAGAAGCGCATGGACGAAGTATGTGATGGCGATCTGCAAAACTATAAATACAACGGTGGAGCGTATACACGCGAGCATTTTTTCGGCAAGTATCCGGAGCTTCTCGAGCTGGTGTCTGACCTGTCCGACGACGACATCATGTACCTCAACCGGGGCGGCCACGATCCCTATAAGGTCTATGCGTCCTACGCCGCGGCAGTTGAAGAGCATCATCGTCCCACGGTGATTCTCGCCATGACGGTGAAAGGCTATGGCACCGGTGAGGCGGGGGAGGCCAGTAACGAGACCCATGCACTTAAAAAACTGGACATGGAGAGCCTGAAAGCCTTTCGTGATCGATTTGATATCCCGATCAGCGACGAAGCGCTCGAGGACGTGCCCTACTACCGTCCAGCAGCGGATAGCCCAGAGATGCGCTATATGCGTGAGCGTCGTGAATCGCTGGGAGGGTTTATCCCCGTGCGCCGGGCGGCGATGGAGCGGCTGCAGACGCCCGCGCTCGAACTCTTTGACAACCAGCTGAAAAACAGCGGTAAGCGCGAGATATCCACCACCATGGCCTTTGTCCGAATACTCTCCAGTCTGGTGAAGGACAAGCACCTCGGCGAGCGGGTCGTGCCGATTGTGCCCGACGAGGCCCGCACTTTTGGTATGGAAGGGATGTTTCGGCAGCTGGGTATCTATTCCTCGGTAGGTCAGCGTTACACGCCCCAGGATGCGGGTCAGGTCATGTACTACAAGGAGGACATCAAGGGGCAAATTTTGGAGGAGGGTATCAATGAGGCAGGTGCATTCTCCGCCTGGCTGGCGGCGGCAACGTCCTACAGCACCAGCGCGCTGTCCATGGTGCCGTTTTATATTTTTTATTCGATGTTTGGTTTCCAGCGCATTGGCGACCTGGCCTGGGCGGCGGGTGACAGCCAGGCGCGGGGTTTCCTGATTGGCGCTACCGCGGGGCGCACTACGCTCAATGGCGAGGGCTTGCAACATCAGGATGGACACAGCCACTTGATGGCCGGCACCATCCCCAACTGCGTGTCCTATGACCCGGCCTATGCCTACGAACTGGCGGTGATCATCCATGATGGCTTGCGCCGTATGTATGCAGAGGGTGAGAACCGCTTCTATTACATCACCACCATGAATGAGAATTACCTGCAGCCCGACATGCCTGAAGGCGCGGCGGATGGCATTATCAAGGGGCTTTATTGCCTGCGCGCCTCAGAGGCGTCGCACACACCCCGTGTCCAGTTGCTGGGGGGCGGCGCAATCCTGCGCGAGGTGGAGGCGGCCGCGATCATACTCGAATCTGACTACGGAGTGGCGGCGGATATCTGGAGCCTTACCAGCGTCAACGAGTTGCAGCGCGAGGGCAGAGCCGTGCAGCGCTGGAACCTTCTCAACCCTGATAAACCGCCCCGCGAGGCTTATGTCACCCGGATGCTAAAGGATGCCGGCGGCCCCGTAGTTGCGGCAACCGACTATGTGAAACTTTACGCTGACCAGATCCGTGAGTTTGTGCCGGGTCGTTATACCGTGCTGGGTACCGACGGAT
>CAJQQW010000346.1 GCA_905480565.1 uncultured Halioglobus sp.
TCGGCAGCAATAGACTCCTAGTCCACCGATCAAAAGCGCGCCAAATGCCAGCCCGGTAGGCCAGATCCAGGGGGCGGGTGTGTACACCATATCCATCGCGAGCGTTTGCAAAATATAGACAGACAGCTCAGCCCCAACCACCGCCAGCAAGCCTGCAAACAGGCCCATGGTTACAAACTCAATGAGCAGCCCACCCAGGATCAGTTGACGGGATGCCCCGAGTGCTCGGAGAATAGCGCTTTCTTGCATCCTTGCATCCACTGAGGCCTGCACACCGGCAACCAGCACCAGGGCACCCGCCCCCAGAATGACCGCCAGTACCAGATTAATCGCGGCAGTCACCTGATTGATAATGGTGCGAATCTGTTCGATGACCGCATCCATTTCGACCACGGTGACTGTCGGGAAATCGCGGATAAACTCATTCAGGAACCGTTTTTCCGATTGCCCCAAATGAAAACTTGTCATGAACGTTGCTGGAAACTCTGTTAACAGCGCGGGCGGAAAGACGAAATAAAAATTCGGCTGCATGGATTGCCAATCCAGCTGACGCAGGCTGCTCACCCTCGCGTCAAACGCCTCTGCGCCAACGAGAAAAGTAACTTCATCCCCTACCGAAATATCCATACGATCGGCGAACTCGTCTTCCAGGGACACCAGGGCTTCACGCGTACCCGGCTCCCACCATTGACCCGCAACCAACAGGTTGTCCGGGGGAAGCTGCTCCGACCAGGTGAAATTGACCTCTCGCTGTCGGCGGTTTTCATTTACGTCCTGCGTAGCCGGTAAATTCGTACCGTTAACAGACATAATCCGGCCTCGAATCATTGGGAAAAATGGTTGGGTCTTGATTTTTTGCTCGCGCAGCGTGGCTGCAATCGCCTGTATTTCGTCAGCGACAACATTAACCATAAAGTGATTCGGTACATCGTCAGGCAACTGGGTTTGCCATTCATCGATGAGCGACGTTCTTACCAGAAGAAGCATCAACAACAACATGATCGCCATAGCGAAGATCACCACCTGCAATGCATTCGCAGCTCCGCGACGCTGCAGGCCAGAAAGCGCGAGTCGCCAGATACTTCCTGCGCTCATACCGACCAGTCGACCGCCGCGCAACAGCAGGAGCGCAAGGCAAAAACCGAGGCCCGCCGTCAGCAGCAAGCCGGCGAGCACAGCCATTGTCAGCGCCAGATCCTGGCTGTACCACCACATCAACAGGCTGATTGCGCCCAGTCCCAACAGGTAGTCAGTCATTGCCCGCCGGCTCTCAAGGGGCATGTCACGCCGCAGGACCCTGAGCG
Organism: uncultured Halioglobus sp.; assembly: GCA_905480565.1. GTDB lineage: Bacteria > Pseudomonadota > Gammaproteobacteria > Pseudomonadales > Halieaceae > Marimicrobium. The sequence continues at coordinate 1,305 of CAJQQW010000346.1, forward strand.
GGCTGGTATCGCCCAAACGACGCAGCGGAGGCCACGCGAAACAAAGAAGACAAGTCATGGCCGTGGTGGCCCCAATCGCATAGGGTCGCACTCCGGCAGCGCCCGGTTCGAGGGGAAGCTGGTCACCAAAAAGGGCGAAAAACAGCGTTTGCAGGCCCCACCCGAGCACGCAGCCCAAACCGGTCGCAACACCGCCAAGAATGGTCAGGCTTGCTCCATAGAGACGATTGACTCGCTGCGAACTCGCCCCAAGGCTTTTGAGAATGGCCACATAGTCGTGATGCCGTTCACTGAATCGCCTCGCTGCCAGCGCCACAGCAACACCGGCCAACACCACGGCCAAACTACCCGAAAGCAACAGGAAGCCCTCCGCGCGTTCAAGCGCACTGTCAATACCAGGTTGCCCTTCGCCAACCTTGACGATCGACTGTCCGTCCGCAAGCAGAGGTTCCAGCCAGCGATCGAATGTATCCACGGCAGGCTGTTCCCCTGCATACAGCTGACGATACTCCACGCGGCTGCCAGGCTGCACCACGGCGGTCGCTTCAATATCGCTGTAGTGCATGATGACGCGAGGGCCGAACCCGTAAAAGGCAGCACCCTGGTCCGGTTCGGTTCTGGCTGCAGCGGCAATGACAAATTCCTGCTCCCCGATGCCAACCGTCTCCCCGATAGCAACGCCAAGCAGAGGAAACAAGCGCGAATCCAGCCACACTTCACCGGGTAGCGGACCTCGCGGAGCGGGCTGCACCTCGCCAAAAGGCACCTCACTGGCGGTTAATTCACCCCGCAGCGGGTAACTATCGCTGACTGCCTTGACAGACGCGAGGTACATTTTGTCTTCTCCGGCATAAACCATCGAGGGAAACTGCAGGGTTTCGGCATAGCTGAGCCCCTGCGCGGCGGCCCGCTGCAGCCACTCGGCGGGGAGGCCTCTGCTACTGCGAACCACCATGTCGGCAGCGAGAAAACGATGGCTTTCCTGCTCCAGCGCTGACTGCAGGCGAGTAGTAAATGCGCTGATTCCAGACACTACGCCCACAGACAGGACTAGCGCTGCGAGCAGAATACCCAGCTCTCCACCGCGCCAATCGCGCGCCAGCATCCTTCTTGCTGTGACTGACATGCCCCGCTACTCCGCCACCAGCCTACCGCTGTCAAGGCGCAGCCGCCTCTGACAACGCTCGGCAAGCAACAGATCGTGGGTTACCAGCACCAGCGTGGTGCCTTCTTCTCGGTTGAGCTCAAACAGTAGCTCGATGATGCGCTGGCCCGTCTCGGTGTCGAGATTACCGGTGGGTTCATCGGCGAACAGGATGGCGGGTTTTGATGCAAAAGCTCGAGCCACGGCCACACGCTGCTGCTCTCCCCCGGACAGCTGCAGTGGATAATGCTCCATCCTGTCGTCCAACTCGACCCGCTCGAGGTAATGCCGCGCCAGCGGTTCTGCATCGCTACTACCTTGTAACTCCAGCGGCAACATGACGTTTTCAAGCGCCGTCAGGGCGGGGAGAAGCTGGAAAGACTGAAACACAAAACCGACGTAGCGTGCCCTGAAGCTCGCCCGGCCATCTTCATCAAGCGCTCCCAGATCGACGTCGTTGATGATGACGTTACCGGCGGTCGCGCAGTCCAGTCCAGCCAGCAGACCCAGCAATGTTGACTTGCCTGATCCCGACGCGCCCACGACCGCAACAGCCTCACCCGACTTGATTTCCAGACTAATCCCTTTCAATATCTCCAACTCCTCCCCTGCCATGGGGACTCGCTTCTGGAGATTCTCGCACTTGATCATGCCAACATTTCCTCTTGTCTCTCTACGGCTCATATTGCTAGCCGGATTGCTCGCCGTGGCAATGGCCACCACGGCGCAGGCACCCACACCCAGAATTCTTGTGCTGGGGGATAGTATCAGCGCGGCCTATGGTATGTCTCTGGAACAGGGCTGGGTTACAAAAATGTCACAGCGTTTAGCGGACGACGCTGTACCCACTGAGTTTATCAATGCCAGCATCAGCGGTGAGACCAGTGGTGGCGCACTTAAACGCTTACCAAAACTGCTCGAATCGCATGCGCCAGCTGTGGTCATCATCGAAATTGGTGGAAACGACGGCCTGCGCGGATACCCGCTGGACAAGCTGAAAAAAAATCTCTCCCGCCTGGTGCTACTATCCGAAGAAGCGGGCGCCCGGACCATTCTGGTGCCCATGGAAATACCACCCAACTACGGCCGTCGCTATACAGCGGGATTTCGCAATCTTTATCCCGCAATAGCCGACGAAACAGGCGCCACACTGTCGCCATTTATCATGGATGGCGTCGCCACGCAGCCAACGCTAATGCAGGATGATGGCATACATCC
>CAJQQW010000347.1 GCA_905480565.1 uncultured Halioglobus sp.
GATCCCGCCATTCGCGGCTGGATGGGTGATGACCCGAATTATATTGAGCCCATTGCCCTCGGTGACGCGGTGCGCAGCTCGGTGATCGGGCGGGTGGTCAAAAGCGACAGTCCCGATTTTGCGGAAGGTGATGTAGTGATGACCGTAGGGGCCTGGGAAACTTACACCAGGGTTCCCGGTGTCATGCTGAATAAACTCGACGAAGCGGCGGGTATTCCGCTCAGTACCTATCTGGGCGTGCTCGGCCCGACAGGTCTGACCGCTTATTTCGGACTGCTTGACGTCGGCAGGCCCAAGGCCGGCGATACCGTGCTGGTGAGCGCCGCCGCAGGTGCAGTCGGTTCTGTTGTGGGCCAGATTGCCAAGATGCAGGGCTGCCGCGTGGTCGGTATGGCTGGCACGGACGACAAGTGCCGCTGGCTGGAAGAGGACCTTGGTTTTGACGCAGTGATCAACTACAAGTGCTGTGGCGATTACGAGGCGGCGATTCGTGTTGCATGCCCCAATGGTGTTGATGTGTACTTCGACAATGTCGGAGGTGACATTTTTGATGCCGCTTTACTGTGCCTTAACAAGTTTGCCCGTGTTGCCGTTTGCGGCTGGATTTCGACTTATAACGTTCCCGATGCACCCGGTCCAACTAACTTGTGGCAGCTGGTAGCAGAGAGCGTCACTGTCCAGGGCTTCACAGTCATCGATTATATGGACCGTTTCCCCGAGGGGATTGCTCAACTTGCCGAGTGGGTTGTTGCAGGTAAGTTGCAGTTCAGGGAGGAAATCGTCGACGGACTCGACAATATCCTGCCAACCTTTCTGCGCCTTTTTGATGGCTCCAATAAGGGTAAGCTGGTAATTCGCATACCTGAAGAATAGCGCCCCTCTTCGACTCGAGCAGGCGGCCGGATTAAACGACGCTACGTCACCCAGGAACGATATTGCTGATACAAAACGGTCGAGCAGTCAGGCGTTCTTTTAGTCCATTCTGGGGTGCTCGCTGACGGTTCCGCCTTCCACGGGAAACTGTCCTCCAGTGCAAAAGCTCGCTTCGTCCGAGGCGAGGAACAAGGCCATGGCAGCGACTTCCTCTACGCTACCCATACGCCCCATGGGGGACATTCGGTTGACGCTTTTCGTCAGTGCCGGCATTGCATCCAGCGCGGGTTTGAGGATGTTGGTGAGGGTGGCGCCCGGGTGAATAGAGTTGACTCGAATATTGAGGCCCTCTGTGGCGCACTGCACCGCGACGGATTTGGTGAGTCCGACCACGCCTGCTTTAGACGTCGTATAGGCTACATCGGGGATGGCCAGGTAAGAAGTGGTGGATGCGGTGTTAACGATGGAGCCTCCGCTGCCCTCTGCGTTGTTGCGCATCAGCCTTACGGCGCTGCGGCAGCCCAACATCACGCCTGTCAGATTGATAGACAGCAAACGGTTCCAGGTGTCGAGGTCGATCTCGAGAATCGATTTCTCAGCCACAATGCCGGCGTTATTGAGCAGTATGTCGAGGCGGCCATAGTCGCCGCGAATCAGTGTTTCCAGCCTGCCCCAGCCGGATTCACTGCTCACATCCAGATGCACAAAGCGGGCGCCGCATTCCTCGGCGATGCGTTGGCCGGCATCAGCGTCAACGTCAGCAAGCAGCACTCTCCCGCCTTCGGCACAGAAGCGTCTGACCATACCTTCACCTATGCCGGATGCCCCGCCGGTGATAACCGCTATCTTATCCTGTATTCGTCCCGCTATGGTGTTTCTCCCTGGCTGGCGTTGGATGGTGTGGGGGCAGACCACTGCCTGTTGTCCTGGTTACTGTCCGCCAAACGAATAGACGGTGCATACACAACGCAACGGCATAGGCGACCCGGTACGGCTGGATTATGCGGGCGGTGTGTAGTCGCCGCTCATATCCCCCGGGCCATTGTAAATAAAACTGTAGTCACGGGATTGGAACAGCCACTCCCCGTTCTGCTTGACGTAGGTATCGTTATAGCGACTTAACACGGTGCTGGCACTACCCTCGGGATCACGGGTGTACTCGTGCAGATACCAGTGGCCGCTGGCAGTTTCACCTGATATTTCGAACAGGCAGGAGTTGGGCATCATCAGGGCAAACTCAAAGCTGCTTATCATTTGCTTCCACAAGGCAAGGATATTGTCCTTGCCGCCGACCGGATTGCCAAGGAGGTTCCATACCGCATCTTCCGACCAAGTGGCGATCCAGGCATCTGCATCGACACGGTTGACCGCATCGCAGTAGCGGGCCATCAGGTTTCTCAGGGCGATTTCATCTTCTATCGGGTTCATTAGCACTGTCCGTTCTATTATGTGGGTTGCGAATGGTTACTTTAGCGTCACCCGGCGAGAAAAGAAACAGACGAGACTGTTTTTTAGTTGAGTGGAGTGCTAATATCTGATTCGCTTACGGCTCCGGTTTCGGGCAACCGGCAATAACTCTGAGGTGATGTCATGGATTTAAGTGCTTTTCCCTATTTGCAGGGCAATTATGCTCCCGTTGAAGAAGAGTCTGACTGGGGCGAGGATGATCTCGTTATCGAGGGCAAGGTGCCCGAGAGCCTGGTTGGCGCGTTCATGCGCGACGGTGCCAACGTCGCTTACCAGCCCAATCACTACGTGTATCCCCTCGACGGAGACGGGATGGTGCACGCGGTGTATTTCAAGGACGGCCACGTCGAATACAAGAATCGCTGGGTAGAGACCAGTCACCTGAAAACAGAACGCAAGTTCGGCAAGATGATCTATGGCAGTGTCGGTAAGCTCTTGCCTGTGCCCCAGGACGTTATTGATGCCGGTGGTGAACCGAGCCCGATTCGCAATACAGCGAATACCAATATTATCTACCACGGTGAAAAGCTCTTTACTATGTGGGAGGGCGGTTTCCCTCACCTGTTAAATAATGATCTGTCCACGGTTGGCTTGTACGACTACGATGGTGCACTGCAAGCGGGGGATGCCCTGACCGCTCACCCGAAAGTGTGTCCGGACACAGGACAGCTAATTTCTTGCACGCAGCGCTGGGACAGCCCCAACTATTGGGTGCAGGTCTTTGATAAAGCGGGCAAGCATATGCGAACCATCCCCGTAGAATTTGAGCGCAAAAGTATCATTCACGATCTTCAGATCACCGATAACCACATTATCATTTTTTACGCTCCCGCTTTCCACAGTGTAGAGCAAGCGATGAAAGGCGAAGATCCTTTCCACTGGGAGCCGGAGCGTGGCAGCAAAATCATCGTGATTCCCCGGGATGGCAAGGGCAAGAACATAATCTTTGAAACCGATTCTTTTTTCAGCTGGCATTACTGCAATGGCTTTGAAGTCGGCGGTAAAATCATTATCGACTACGTATGGATCAGTTCTATTCCTTTCTCTCAGGCACAGGGCACCGGTGTGGAGAAGCAGCCGCGCCGCATGTACCGTATGACATTGGATCCCACGACCAAAAAGGTAACGAACGAGCAGGTGTCAGACGTATTCTGTGAGTTCTCTCGGGTTGATGAGCGTCGTATGGGTAAGCAATATCGTTACGGTTTTGCCGCATCGTCCAACCGAGATTGGGGTGATGCTCACGGTTATAACTGTACCGGCCGTTTCGATTTCGAAACGGGAGAGACCAAGCTTTGGGAATATGGTCCTGAGGCCAATGCAGGTGAGCCTGTGCACGTACCGAATCCCGACAGCGATCGCGAGGAAGATGGTTGGATCATGTGCTTCGTGCACAATCCGGAGGAGGGCCAGTATCTGTCGATTCTGAGTGCGGGTGATTTTGATAATGGTCCGCTCTGCAAGGTGCGCATTCCTTCTCGCGTGCCCAACGGCTTTCACGCGAATTGGATGCAGAGCCTGACTCTCGGTTAGCGGAGGTCTCGCAGATTATGACCAGCCGCCCCTCAATTGATCTCAGTATATCGCCCTATCTACAGGCGAATTACGCGCCTGTGCTGGAGGAGCATGAATGGGACGAGGGCGACGGAGGCCTGCGTGTCGACGGAAAAATCCCTGGGAATCTGACAGGGGCGTTTATGCGCAATGGCCCTAATATAGCGTGGCAGCCGGATCACTACGTCTACCCTGCAGACGGTGATGGCATGGTACACGCGGTCTACTTTAAGGATGGCCGCGTGCACTATCGCAACCGCTGGGTGCGCACTGCAGGTTTTCTTGTAGAGGAACAGCTCGGCCGCTCTTGCTACGGCAGTGTTGGAAAAATTCGCATGCCGGATGAGGAAACGCTCGCGGCGGGTGGGCCAGCCAGCCCGATGAAAAACCTGGCTAATACCAATATTGTTTATCACGGCGAGAAGCTGCTGGCTCTGTGGGAGGTAGGTAGTGCTTACGAGTTGAAAGCAGACCTCAGCACGGTAGGCGAGTGGAATTACAACGGCGCGTTGGTGCCTGGAGATGGACTGACTGCGCATCCGAAAATTTGCGGACGCACGGGTGAGTTGATCACCTGCACCCAGCGCTGGGATGCGCCTTACTACACCTTGCGCATCATGGACAAGAATGGTCGCCAGGCCTCCTCTCGTGTGGTGGATATGCCGGCTCGCGCTGTCATGCACGATATGCAGATTTGTGGCGATTACGTGGTGATATTCTACCCGCCCGCATTTACCAACCTTGACGCCGGTATGACCGGCGGTAATCCTTTTATCTGGCATGGTGAGCGCCCTAGCCGTATTTGTGCCATACCCCGGGATGGAGGCGATCCAATATGGTTTGAAACGCCAACGTTTTTTAGTTGGCATTTTACTAACGGTTTCCAGAGCGGCAGCACGCTTTATGTAGATTACGTCTGGATGGCCACTCCGCCTTTTTCCAATGACCCCGGCAGCGGGCTGGAACGTCAGACCCGTAATATGCATCGCATGACTCTCGATCTGAAAACGGGTGAGGTTACCGATGAGAAACTCGGTTCTACCTACTGTGAGTTCGGACGCGCAGACGATCGCTTATGTGGGCTGCAGTACCGCTACGCGTTTGCTGCAGCTTCAGACAAGGGTGAATGGGATGGTCCTAATCATGGCTATAACGGCGTTATTCGATATGACGTGGATACTGGCGACACAAGGTTTTGTGATTACGGAGAGGGCGCTAACGCCGGTGAGCCTGTTCACGTGCCTAGTCCGGACAGTGAGCGTGAGGAGGATGGCTACTTGATGACATTTGTTAGCCATCCGGAGGAGGGTGCGTTTATGTCTATTCTGAGTGCTGGTGATATAGAACGTGGGCCTCTTGCGAAAATTTATATTCCCACGCGCGTGCCTAACGGATTTCACGCAAACTGGATGCCGGGCTTGACACTCTAGTTAGAAAGAACTGCCCGCGATTTGTAAAAAAGTTGAGTACAACCAGGAGTAACCAATACCCATCATGAGCAATCAAGTGCCGATAGCGGAGGGCTTGTTTACGTGGCCGTCCAAGAACCCCGCCCTACTGGGTAGCCGCTGCCAGGACTGTGGTATAGCGACATTTCCCGTATCTGAATCCTGCTCTGCGTGTTCCGGACAGAACGTCGTCGTCGAGGAGTTGCCCGGTCACGGAACGCTCTGGACCTGGACAATACAGCAGTTTATGCCCAAGACACCCTATAAAAGCGGCGAGACGCCCGAGACATTCGAGCCTTATGGTGTGGGCTATGTTGAGCTCCCCGGAGGTGTTCGTGTAGAGGGGCGGCTCACTGAAAATGATCCGGCCAAGTTGGCGATCGGGATGAATATGGAGGTTGTATTTGAGCCATACCGTACCGAGGAAAACGGTGATGAAGTCATCAGTTTTTTCTTCCGCCCCGCAGCATGAAGCCGTAAACGTATTTTACGAGAGAGAAAGTAATGGACGTAGCAATAGTTGGAATCGGAATACATCCTTTCGGACGCACTCCCTCCCGCAGTGGTCTGCAGCAGGGCGCTTTTGCGGCCCGTCTGGCGCTGCAGGATGCAGGGGTTGAGTGGAAAGATATTCAGTTTGCTTTCGGTGGCAGCGCGAGTTCTGGTAGCGCGGATGCATTAGTGAACGAACTGGGTCTGACCGGCCTGCCCTTTATTAACGTGGCAAATGGCTGCGCAACGGGCGGCAGTTCACTGATATCCGCTTACAATGCGATCAAGTCCGGTGAGTATGATCTCGGTCTCGTCGCTGGTTTTGATAAGCATGACCGAGGTGCGTTTAACGCTGATCCGAAGGAACTTGGACTTGGTGAATGGTACGGCGAGGTTGGCATGATGCTCACCACTCAGTTCTTCGCTATGAAGATTCAGAAGTATATGAATGATTACAATATCAGTGAAAATACCCTGGCGAAGGTGGCGCAGAAATCGTTTATCAATGGCTCAAGGAACCCTAATGCGTGGCGTACCGAGCCTATAGGTGTTGAGGAGATTGCCAACTCCATGATGGTCAATAATCCGCTCACCAAGTTTATGTTTTGCTCGCCATCAGAAGGTGGCGTTGCGTTGATTCTGAGCAGTGCTGACAAGGCGCATACGTACACGGACACACCGGTGTATCTCAGGGGGGCCACGATGAAGTCTCGCCGTTTTGGATCGTTTGAAGTTTTTGCGCCTAGTCAGGCGCTGCAGCAAGTTGATGGTCCAACCGTAGACGCGTCGAAGGCGGCTTTTGAAATGGCTGGCGTAGGACCAAGAGATATCGATGTGATGCAGCTTCAGGATACGGAAGTAGGCGCTGAAATCATGCATATGGCCGAGAACGGTTTCTGTGAGCACGGTGAACAGGAAGCACTGATACAGTCAGGTGAAACACGTATCGAGGGAAGCATGCCCATCAATACAGACGGCGGGTGCATAGCCAATGGAGAGCCTATTGGTGCATCTGGCTTGCGGCAGGTATATGAAAACGTCCTGCAGCTGCGTGGGCAGGCGGGTGATCACCAGGTGCCTGATGATCCGAAGCTGGCCTATACCCATGTATACGGTGCGCCGGGAATCAGTGCGGTAACCATTCTGCAGCGCTAGCGAAATAAACGAGGTTTTGCCATGAACAAGAAAGTAAACCTGACGCCGGAACAAATTGCGGCGCGTGATCCGTCAGAGACCTTCCAGGATCTGCTGGACAAAGAGCGTGTAGATGTGCCGGCAGCTCTTAGAGAAAGTACTGATACCTATCTGGGATCTGAAGACATTTCAGTCGATCGTTATATTTCGCAGGAATTTTTCGATCGTGAAGTGGAGACTGTGTGGCGCAAGACGTGGCAGGTGGCCTGTCGGGAAAATAGGCTACGTAATTCCGGGGATTATTTTGTTTATGACATTGTTAACGACTCAATTCTTCTAACCCGTACTGAAAAGGGCGAGCTAAAAGGTTACTACAATTCCTGCCTGCACCGTGGCCGGGCGCTGAAGCGTGGTTCTGGTATGGGGGCAGAAAATATTCGCTGTCCCTACCATGGTTGGACCTGGCAGCTTGATGGGAGTTTTGATCACGCTCCCTGTCAGTGGGATTTTCCCCATATGCAGCCCGATGAAAACAAATTGCTTGAAGTAAAGGTGTCCGTATGGGGTGGCTGGGTATTTATCAATATGGACGAGAACTCTCCGTCACTGGAGGAGTATCTTGAGGTGTTGCCCGAGCACATGAACCAGTGGAAACATGAGCACAGATTCGTTGCACTGCACGTGGAGAAAGTGATCGCAGCAAACTGGAAAGTAGCGCTCGAAGCCTTTATCGAGTCTTATCACGCTATCGCTACTCATCCCCAGTTAATGCCATTTCAGGCGATTGATAATTCCCAATACGACGTATGGGGTGATCATGTCAGTCGCACTATTACCGCTTATGGGGTGCCCAACCCCAGTCACGCTGATCAGTTCACCGAACAGGATTCTATGGACGCAATGATGAAGCTGGCGGGCAGTGACGAGCGGCCCGACGTGGGTTTAAACCAGACGGCCCGGGAGAAGCTGGCAGAAATTACTCTACCTGCTGTAAATGAGGCATCTGGAGAGGATTTTTCTGATCGGGCGACTATGTCCGAACTAATGGATTCCACCCTTTATCTGCTATTCCCCAACTTTGCACCCTGGGCAGGACACGGGAATGTGATTAGCTACCGACACCGTCCCAATGGTGACGATGTTGATAGTTCTATCATGGACATTTTCGTCCTAGCTCGATACCCCGAGGGGACGGAGCCTCCACCAGACACCCCAACGCACCGCCTCGCTATCGACGAGCCGTTTAGTGACGCAGCGGAGGTAATGGGAGAGGGCCTGTCAAATGTCTTCAATCAGGACGGGGCTAACTTGCCACAAGTACAGAGGGGTTTGAAAGCATCAAAGAAAGGGGCGGTAACTCTTGGCAATTATCAGGAAGTGCGCATTCGCCATTTCAATCAGACCTTGGAAAAGTATCTCAACGCTTGAGTAAGACGAAAAATGAATCAACTATCCGAATTGCTACAAAGTTTCTCCCTGCAGGGAAAGGTCGCCCTGGTTACTGGCGCTTCCAGCGGTTTTGGCTGTCATTTTGCGCCCTTGCTGGCAAAGGCTGGTGCCCAGGTGGTACTCGCGGCGCGGCGCACCGACCTGATACAACAGGAGGCCGATAAGATCGTAGCGGCTGGGGGCGAAGCGATAGCGGTGACCATGGATGTCACGGACAGTGCGAGCGTGGCTTCGGCTTTTGAGCAGGCGGAGACGCATTTTGGTGTGGTCACGGTACTGATAAACAATGCCGGGATTACCATACCCAAGCTATTGTTGGATCAGGATGATGATGACTGGAATAGCGTCATCGCTACGAACCTCACGGGAGTTGCATACTGCACGCGTGAGAGCGCGAAGCGTATGATTGCAGCTGCATCTGGCGGAAGCATTGTGAATATCGCTTCGATAACGGCCGACCGTGTGCAAAAAGCCCTGACGAATTATTGCGCTTCAAAAGCCGGTGTAGTGCAGTTTACAAAGGCGGCGGCGCTAGAGTTTGCCCAGCATAATATACGGGTAAATGCACTTTGCCCCGGCTACTTTCAGACCCCGCTCAATCAGGAATGGTTTAAGACGGAAGATGGCCAGGCCTTGATCAGGCGAATCCCACAGCGTCGCACAGGGGAATTGCCTGAACTGGACGGCCCACTCTTGTTGCTAGCATCTGATGCTGGTTCACTGATGACGGGCGCAGCAATCACTGTAGATGGCGGACACGTGCTCTCTGAGCTTTAGCGCAGTACAAACGATTTCCAGACTAAGGGGTTTAAGCCTTGATTAACAATCCACTAAGCGAGGCGCGGATTGCCCGTGACGGCTCGCAATGGGCAAATCGGACGATCGCCAGTGGTGCTTGGAAGAAAGCCGAGGAAACACCGGAAGATGTAGCAATCTATCTTGAAGGCGAAGCATCTATTACCTATGGTTCTATTGCTGTAGAAGCGCGACGACTGGCGACCGGCTTGCGCAAGCTGGGATTGGTGGCAGGCGATGTCATTAGTTTCCAATTACCCAATTGGCGTGAATCCGTGGTACTGGACATAGCCGCTTCAGCACTGGGATTGATCGTGAATCCGGTTATACCGATCTACAGAGATAGAGAGCTGCGTTTTATTCTGGCTGACTGTAATGCCCGTCTTATTTTCATACCGGAACAGTTCCGCAGTGCTGAATTCCCATCAATGATCGAGGCGTTGCGGCCCGCCTTGCCGCAGCTCGAATATGTTGTCACTGTGCGCGCCGAGGAAGATCATGATGGAATGCTGCGTTATGAGCACCTTGTGGACGAAGAGCCGATCGATTTGGCGGAGTTGCCAGAGGTCGACCCCAACAGTATCAAGTGCATTCTTTACACCTCCGGCACTACCGGGACACCAAAAGCCGTTCTCCACAGCCATAATACTCTGGCTCGTGTGATACAGAACTCGCTGGATCACTGGAAAATGGATCACAGCGATATTATGTTAATGCCGTCGCCTGTCACTCATATCACTGGCTACGGGTCCGGTATGGTACTGCCTTTTGTGACACCGGTGAAGTCAGCCTTGATGTCGCGTTGGGATGCTGATGCCGCTGTGGCTTTTATTAATGAGGTTGGAGCCACTGCGAGCGTCGGAGCGACCCCCTTTCTTGTTGAACTTGTTGCGGCAGCGAAAAGGAATGACACGAGGCTGCCGAGCATGCGGCTATTTGCCTGTGGGGGGGCGGCGGTTCCACATCAGGTGATCAACAGTGCCTGGGATGGCCTTGAGAATTGCTGTGCATTTCGCGTCTACGGAAGTACCGAAACACCCGTTATTACCCAGGGGTTTGTTGACGTAAGCCAACAAGAATTGGCGGCCACTACCGATGGCATGATCTATGGATACGATGTCAAGATTCTCGATGAGAACGGTATCGAAGTGGGGGCCGAGACCGACGGCGAGATTGTTGCTCGCGGCGCAGGGATGATGCTGGGTTACGCGGATCCGGCGCAAAATCGCGATGCGCATGACGAACAGGGTTATTTCTATACGGGGGATATCGGCAGGCGCACCAATGACAACGCAATTCTGATCACAGACCGAAAAAAGGACATCATCATACGTGGTGGTGAGAACATCAGTGCCAAGGAAGTGGAGGATGTACTCCACGATCATCCCGGCATTCATGAGGCGGCCGTTGTTGCTATGCCGCACAAGCGTCTCGGGGAGGGCGTTTGTGCTTTTGTAGTGGCCGATAATGATGTAGATGTCGACGCGGTGACAGAGTTTGCCGACAAGGCTCAGCTGGCTAAACAAAAGATTCCACAACGTATCGAATTTGTAAGCAATTTGCCACGCACCGCTAGCGGTAAAGTTCGGAAGGACGTACTCCGGCGACAGATCAGGACAATACTGGAGGATACCGTCTAATGACCCGATTCAGTCGGCGCTCTGATGCGGAGCAGGTCAGCGAGGGTCTAGACTTGTCCGGGAAAAATGCGCTCGTGACTGGCGCGAACACCGGCCTAGGCCAGGAAACCGCGAGAGTTTTGGCACTGCGCGGAGCGCATGTGACCATGGCCTGCCGAAACCAAGCCAAGGCGCAGCAGGCGAAGCAGGAGATAGTCGACTCCTCCGCGGGTAAAATCCTAGAAGCACAGCTTGATTTTCTCGAACTTGATCTGAATTCACTCGCGGCGGTTCGCAAGTCGGCCGAGGTATTTAAAGAGTGGCAGCGTCCACTGCATCTACTGATTAACAACGCCGGCATCATGATACCCATGGAGCGTCGAACAGATGATGGGTTTGAGGCGCACATGGGCATTAATCACCTGGGCCACTTTCTCTTTACCAACCTGCTTCTCGACCCCTTATTGGCAGCAAAGGGCGCGCGCGTGATAATGGTTTCCTCTTCAGCTATGGGAATGGCAACGCTTACACCGCAGCTTCGAGATCTTAATTGGGAGTCGCGGAAGTTTAGCGGCTTCCGCTCCTATGGTGATTCGAAGTTAATGAATCTGATGTTCTCTAATGAGTTTAATCGACGGTATGCCGGGGAAGGCATTGTTGCCAATGCTTTGCATCCCGGAGTGATTGCGACAGAGCTTGCTCGTGATCAATCGATTCCATTTATGTTGCTTGGCATATTCATGTTGCCGTTTATGAAAACGGTCCCACGTGGCGCGGCCACTTCGGTGTATGCAGCTACCAGTCCCGACTACGAACACCGCGGCGGACTATTTTTTAGCGATTGTCGCGAAAGAAAGATGTTACAGAAGATCGCGCAAGACGAGGATGCCTGCGCGGCGCTGTGGCAGCGTAGTTGTCAAATGACAGATTTCGCCGATAACAGATCGTAGCGGGTAAATCGCCCATAGACGTTTTCTTCACTTTCCACGAAAAAAGGTAATTTTGAACATGTCGACACTCGCAGGGAAAACAGCAGTGATATTGGGTGCTTCCGGCACGGCAAACTTCGGCACCGCTATTGCTCGACGGTTAGCGGCGGAAGGCGCAAATACGGTTGTTTCTGCGCGGCGGAA
>CAJQQW010000348.1 GCA_905480565.1 uncultured Halioglobus sp.
AGCCCCTCTGGAATCACGATCCGAAGGTTGCCGAAAACATCGACCCGAGCCTGCTGCGCTTTGTCTTCAGGGCGAACCGCGGCGTTGCTTACAGTAACAACAAGATTCTACTTGGCACCAATGATGGCCGGTTGCAGGCTCTGGATGCAAAATCAGGTGAACTGTTGTGGAGTGTTCGAACATTTCCCGAGGGGGGTACCCGATTCATTTCCGGTGTGCCGCGTGTATTCAAGAACAAGGTCATTATTGGTCATGGAGGCGGCGACTGGGGCAACAGGGGGTATGTCACGGCCTACGATATCGAAACGGGCAAGCAAGCTTGGCGTTTCTATACCGCGCCGGGTAGCCCCGAGGAAAACGCGGGCGACCCGGTGATGGAGATGGCGGCGGAAACGTGGTCCGGCGAGTACTGGAAGACAGGCACCGGTGGTACCGTCTGGCACGGCATGACGTACGATGAGGAACTGGATCAGTTGTACATCGGCACCGGTAATTCCAGTCCCTACAACCCAGAAGTCAGAAGCCCCGGCGGTGGGGACAATCTGTTCCTGGTATCGATTGTCGCCCTGAACCCTGACACCGGAGATTACCTGTGGCACTACCAGATGAACCCGCGGGAAGCCTGGGATTATAAAGCCACCGCCGATATCGTTTTGGCGGACCTCACTCTGGATGGAGAGGAGCGCAAGGTGTTAATGCAGGCCCCAACTAACGGTTTCTTCTATGTGATTGATCGTATTACCGGGAAGGTGATATCCGCGGAAAAACTGGGCAAGGTGACATGGGCCGAGCGCATCGACCTTGAAACTGGTCGCCCCGTGGAAGCCCCGAACATCCGTTATGAAACCGGTAGCACCTTAATGTGGCCCAGCATTATAGGCGCTCATAGCTGGCAGTCCATGTCCTACAATCCGCAAACTGGGCTCGTCTATATTCCCTACATGCAACTGGCCACGCACTTCTTTGTCTCGGAGAGCAATGTCGGTGGCGTAAGTACTGCGTACGTTAAAACCGACAAGGACGATGGTACGGGCTCACTCGTCGCCTGGGACCCGGTTCAGCAGCAGGCTGCATGGTCGGTTCAACGCGAGTCAATGTGGCATGGTGGCATAATCTCTACCGCCGGTGGGCTGGTGTTCCAAGGCACTGAAAGTGGTCACATTGAAGCTTACGATGCCAGACTTGGTAAGAAGTTGTGGAGTTTCGACGTGGGGCAGGGGATCGTCGCCTCCCCCATTACCTATATGGTAGATGGCCGCCAATATATTTCTGTACTGGTGGGATACGGCGGCATTGTAATGTCTACCGCATCGTTCAACGAAACCTACTGGGACTATCGTCTGCCACGACGCCTTCTCACGTTCGTACTCGATGGAAAGGTTGAGTTGGATACGTCGAATGCAGTCGCGCCAGCAATGCTTGATGACGAAGCACTTGTGATCGACGAGGCCGCCGTTAATGCCGGTATCGGTCTCTACGAGGAAAAGCTGTGTGTCCTGTGCCACGGCAGGAACGCGAAAACGGTTGGCGGCCAGGCGCCAGACCTGAGGCGATCAGCCATTGCCATGTCGCCGGCGTCGTTAGGCGAGTTTCTCACAGGGGGTGGTGCTGGTGAGTACGGCATGCCGACCTACCCGGAGATAACGGATGAAGAAGTGAACACGCTCTACATGCTCATTCGCGCTGCAGCGCGGGAGAGTTTGGGGAAACGTGAATCAAAGCCAGTGGTCTATAGCGACAAAGGCATGTAAATCCTTTGTTTTGATTGGCCGCGGCCTGGAGCAAACCCGATGCATCAAGACATACTGGGTCTGGCAGGTCGTCCTGGAAGCGGATCGGGTTGAATGGAGCCAGGCAATTGGGGCCAATAGCGCCATCGACCCGGCTGACCACTCAGGAAATCCTGCGCAGTATTTACCGCGCCGATGCTGCTTCTACAGGCCGCAATCAGTGATGGCTGAACTGTGGCGGTCGCTTTTCAAGGAAGGCTCGCAACCCTTCTTTGGCGTCCCGGCTATCGCCCTGGGCGCGGCAAACCTGGCCTTCCAGTGTTAGCCCTGATTGCGTGACCGTTTCAGAGGCCACCACCAGACACTGGCGAATGTCCTCAATGGCCCGCTGGCTGTGACCGGTAACCTCGCGCGAAAAGGATAGTGCCTGTTCAAGAAAAGGTTGCTTTGCTTCGGCTAGGCGGTTGACCAGTCCGATGTGGTGAGCTTCTTCGGCGCCAATGGTGCGTCCGGTCAGCATTAAATCTGCCGCCCTGGACTTGCCTATCAGTGACGGCAACAGCTGGGTGCCGCCGTAGCAGGGTATCACCGCCAGCTTCACTTCCGGCAAGCCGAGACCGGCATTGGGGTGGGCCATGCGCAGAGTACAGGCCATAGCCAATTCAAGGCCGCCGCCCAGTGCATGGCCATTGATAGCAGCAATGCTAGTGAGTGGCATGGTTTGCAGGCGGAAAAACAGTTCGCGGATTCGGTCGGCCTTATCACACTGCTCTTCGTGCGACAGTTCGCTTGCTTCGTGCAGGTCCGTGCCAGCACAAAATGCCTTGCCAAGACCGGTGATGACGATAGCGCGGACACCTTTTGCCGACATGGCGTCCAGGCATTTTTCCAGCCCGTCCACCATGGTTCGCGACAAGGCATTGAGGCGTTTTTCTGCACTCAGAGTGAAGATCACCAGATCATCGCGCCAATCCACTCGATAGTCTACTTCATGCATATGCGGCCTTTATGGCGCAACCAGCGCCGCTATTTTCAGATTTTTTGAATCGCTCAGGTGAACTGCCCGATACAAATAAAAACTGCGCATCAAGTTTGAGCTATTCATTATT
>CAJQQW010000349.1 GCA_905480565.1 uncultured Halioglobus sp.
GGGAACCTCACGAGCTAGCGCCAGTGTATTCAGCACGAGCAATACGGCGGCGGCGTTATTGTTCACCACAGTTGCTGCCTCTGCGCCAGTCAACTCACAAACGAGCGACTCAACATGAGAATCTCGCTCACCGCGACGACCGGATTTGAGGTCAAATTCCAGATTACTGGATGAGCCAGCGACAGTGATGACTGCATCCAATGCAGTTTGCGGGAGTACGGCGCGGCCAAGGTTGGTGTGCAAGACCGTCCCCGTTAAATTTATAACAGGCACAAGGGTTGACAAGTTTAATGCGGAGAGGGTGGCAATTGCGTTGTGTCGAATCGACTCGATAGAGCAGTCGGGCGCGTGGCCGCGAATAATTTCCGCGCGCAGTTGAGCGAGATATTCTCGTAAATTCTTTACGACGGCATCGCGACCCCAGGCGCTGATCTCTGCTGTCATGAGTTGGAGCAGGGTGTCTATCCCCGGCAGTTCCTGGAAGAGTTGCGCCGCATCGTTAGTGTAGTTTTTGTCCTGCATTTCAGTGCCCGATAAAAGATACGTTAAGTAGTCGTGCTAGAGGCTGTCTGAGATGACAGCTCGAAAAAACCTGAACGTTTACTCTCTATAAAACTTGAGAAATTTCAAGCCAAGCAACACTTTCTCAAGCTCAACATAATAATGGTCACGCAGCTGTTGCAATTCATCCTGCACATGCAGCCTCGATTTGTTCGGGCGGTGCCGGATACGTGCGCGAGTAGGGCCATAGCCACCTCTGTGCATGGCTTCCTCGCCTCAGGTTTTGCAGGCTACTGAAATAGCTGCCTGACAATTATCGGCGCACCGCAGCGTTACATGGGTCCATATTTTTGTCAATGTGACCCAGCCTACACTTACGTTACGGCCGCCCATTTCCATCAGTTAGCGCTGGTCTCCCAGATGGCGATTTAAATCGCAGATTCCCCCAAGGCCGCATTTTACTCAGACGATAATGATGACTTTCTGCAGCTTTCGGTCTCACTCTCCAGACGTATTGCGCTATGTCGCTGCCACCATATTGAGCGGTCTATAAAAAATCATATCTAATGCGATCACTCAAGTGAATCTGACCTGTTGCGCTGACAGTTTTACTACGTTTTATATGGCGCGCAGCATCTGTGACTAAAGTAATTCTTTCGCCAATAGAGTGAGCGCCTCTGGCTGCTCAGTGGTCACCAGCATCAGATCCAGAGAACCTCTGCTTTGCGCCTCTCTCCAAGCCGACAGTCGTTCACGTATACGCTCTGGCGAGCCTATCAAGCATGTGCGGTCTATCAGAGATTCCGGTACGACCTGAGACGCCTTTTCCTTATCGCCACTGAGGTAGAGGGTCTGAATTTGTTCAACCTCGTCTTCGTAGCCCATCCGTTTGGCAAACTCAGCGTAAAAATTTTTTTGTCGTGAACCCATGCCACCGAGTTGTCTTGCCATTGCCGGCTTCATGACCTTGAACACCGCCGAAGCATCATCTGCAACGATCACGCGCACCATCGTACTGACTGTAAACGCCGACCGTGAACATTTTGCGGATTCGCGAGCAAAGCCCTCGGCTAGATAGCGATCTACGATATCGGCGGTGTCCTCCGGGTCGATAAAGGACAGGATGACGCCATCGGCAATTTCAGCCGCCAGGCGCAATCCTCCTGGCGTGATAGACGCGAGATAGATATTCTGATCGGGATTTGTGTGGGCAACACTCTTTAGCGGTTTACCTGAGCCTGTTGTATTGGTTCCGCTTAGTGGTAGTTGATAGTGATAGCCTTCATAGCGGAGAGGTTGCTGCCGAGCGAGAATATGGCGAACGATCTCCACGTATTCACGAGTACGCCGCAGGGGTTTATCATAACTGACGCCATGCCAGCCCTCAGCAACCTGAGGTCCGGACCCTCCAAGACCGAGAATAAAGCGGCCCCCGGAGAGTGCATCGAGTCCGATTGCGGTCATTGCGGCTGCAGCGGGTGTTCTGGCGGGAATCTGCATAATAGCGGTACCAATCTTTATGCGCTTGGTGTGAGCGGCCAGCCAGGTGACGCTACTCACTGCATCGCAGCCATATGCTTCTGCAGCCCATACGGAATCATATCCCAGTGATTCCGCCAGCCGGACTTTGTTCAAGTCAATTGTCGGCTGCGCACTGAAGGCTGTCTCTGTGAGTGCCAGTCCCAGCTTCATAATCACATCCTCCTGTCTGTCGGTTAAATGCCGCCTGCACATCACCGCAGAGTAGGCCAATATGGGTCACAGAAACCAATATCGATGCACGGCGCGACCATGGGCGAGCATATCACTTGCACAACTGATGATATCCGACACCGAGTAAGTTATGTTAGCAACATAAACTAAAGGGAAAAACACCATGGCAGACCTAACTGCAGCCGGTGAGGGCAGTATCGCTCTCCGTCCTATCAAGGTAAGTCTCCTCGAAACATTCCGCATGATTCGGCAGAGCTACCGTCAACCTCTCGAGCACGCGCAGGATATGCAGCAGCTTTATGGCAATGCGGTCATGCAGCGCATCGGCAGACAGAGCTACGTTAATCTGTATGGCGCGGACGCCCATCGTTTGGCACTGGTCAATGAGGGCCAGATATTTTCCAATAAAAAAGCCTGGGACATGATTATCGGTCGCATATTTCCTAATGGACTCATGCTACGCGATGGCGATGACCACCGCTATCACCGCCGTTTAATGCAGGCTGGCTTCAAAAACCCGGTGCTGCAGGGCTACTTGGCAGATATGGGTCCACAGGTTCACGCGGCGGTGAACGAATGGCAGTTCAAGCCCGGAGGCAGCCTCTTGGCATATCCGCTGTTCAAGCGGATGACGCTCGACATGGCCGCCACGATTTTTCTAGGTATGGAATTGGGTGGAGACGCTCATAAAATCAGCCGCGCCTTTGAGGCCACTGTTGCGGCGTCCATGCCTCGCGTACCACTTGCTATCCCGGGCACCATACTATGGCGCGGCATACGCGCAAGGGGCTACATGTGCCGCTATTTTCAGCAGCAGATAAAAGACAAGCGCAAGGGGCAGGGCAATGACATGTTTTCGCTTCTATGTCGTGCTACGGACGAGGAGGGCAATCGGTATACGGATCAGGAGGTCGTGGATCACATGATCTTTCTCATGATGGCGGCCCACGATACTACCACCAGTGCCTTGACGAGCATGACATATGCGCTGGCGCAACACACCGAATGGCAAGACAAGCTAAGGGAGGAAGCTCTGGCGATTGGCAAGGACACGCTTGCCTATAACGACCTCGAGCGGATGCCTCAAACTGAGTGGGTGATGAAAGAAGCCTTGCGCATGTACCCGCCTCTTTCATCATTGCCGAAATACAGTTTAAAATCCTTCGACTTCGAAGGTAGGACCATACCGGCGGGCGCCATGGTGGTGACCTACCCCATTCATACCCACTATATGGAACAGTACTGGAGCAACCCGGGTAGATTCGATCCAGAGCGGTTCAGCGACGAGCGGGCTGAGCAAAAGAATCATCCCTACTGTTGGGTGCCGTTTAGCGGGGGTGCACATATGTGCATAGGTCTGCATTTTGCCGTTATGCAAATAAAACTGGTGATGTTTGAAATGCTGCGCCGTTACCGGTGGACGGTACCCGATGCCTATCGGATGCCGGTGCAGCAGTCCCCTATCTCCAAGCCCAGGGACGGCCTGCCGATTTATCTTGAAGCTCTGCCGGCTCGTACAGCAGCAGGCAGAAGTTAGACCGGCGGCGCGCATCTCAGCAAACGCGTTATTCACCGGGCGTATTTTGAGGTATCTTTGTCGTCACATGGTATAAGACGAGCATCCAGAAGGAGACAGTTTCATGTTTGATTTAGCGATACGTAATGGCACCGTTATCGATGGGAGTGGCTCAACTGGTAAAGTCTGCGATGTCGGAATAAAAGGCGATCGTATTGTTGCCGTAGGCACTGATATCGGTAAGGCGCAACGCGACATAGACGCCGACGGACTTCTTGTGACTCCTGGATGGGTTGACGTGCATACTCATTATGACGGTCAGGTCACCTGGGATCCTATGCTGACGCCTTCCAGCTGGAATGGTGTAACCACAGTGGTTATGGGTAACTGTGGTGTGGGCTTTGCGCCCGTGGAAACAGGTAAGGAAGACTATCTCATTCAGTTAATGGAGGGTGTTGAAGATATTCCAGGGGCGGCGCTCGCAGAGGGAATACAGTGGAAGTGGGAGACCTTCCCCGAATATATGGATGCTATCGAGGCATTGCCACACGCCATAGATTTTGCCACTCAGGTTCCCCACGGTGCTGTGCGAACATATGTTATGGGCAAGCGGGGCGCTAACAATGAAAAGGCTACAGAGGAAGACGTTACTGCGATGGCCGCTATTGTAAAAGAAGGGCTGGAGGCGGGTGCTCTTGGCTTTTCTACAACGCGCACGATATTGCATCGCGCAAAAGATGGCGAGCTGGCACCGGGTACTACAGCGGATCGTGAGGAGGTAATTGGGATTGGCCGAGCCATGGGAGAGGTCGGCCATGGGGTTTTCGAAGTGGCGAGTGACCGTGCCCCTGAGGAAGAGGAATTGTCCTGGATGCGTCAGATCGGCCGTGAAACCGGCCTCCCCGTAACCTTCGCCTGCCTGCAAAATAACGAGGATTCAAGTCAGTGGAAGCGATTGCTGGCAGCGGTTGAAGAAGATCGCGCAGCAGGCGGCACACTGACGCCGCAGGTGGCGCAGCGTCCTGCTGGCGTCCTGTTCAGTTGGGAGAGTTCAGGGCATCCTTTTATTCTGCATGCTGGATACCAGACAGTGGCATCTTTGCCATTGCCTGAACGTGTCGCTGCCCTGAATGATCCCGCTTTGCGGCGAGAGATACTCGATAACCCGCCGGATCTTAGCGAATTACCAGAGGTGTTTACGCGCTCGCTATTAGCCTGGAACAATATGTTTCCTCTTGGCGAGCCAATAGATTATGAGCCAGGGCCCGAAAAGAGTATTCTTGCCATCGCAGAGAGGCAGGGAGTAACGCCCGAAGAACTTGCCTACGACACTATGCTCGAACGCTCAGGTAAAGGCATTATCTATATGCCGCTGCTGGGCTATTCAGATGGAGACTTCGAAGCTTTACGTGAAATGATGCTCCATCCCAACGCGATATTTGGACTGTCCGATGGCGGTGCACACTGTGGCCTCATTTGTGACGCCAGTATGCCAAGTTATCTACTCACGCATTGGGCTAGAGACAGAACGCGAGGTGCGCGTATTCCTATCGAGAAATTGGTGCACAACCAAACCCAACGCACGGCTCATTTTTACGGCATGCGCGACCGTGGGCTGATTGCAGAGGGAATGAAAGCGGATATCAATATTATTGACTTTGATAAATTGACAATTCATCCTCCGGAGATGGTCTACGATTTGCCTGCCAGCGCGCGGAGGCTGGTACAGAAAGTCGACGGATACCGGTATACACTTTGCAGCGGCGAGATCATTCGGCAGGACAGCAAAGATACGGGTGCGATGCCTGGCAAGCTCGTACGCGGCCCCCAATCACAGTCGGCGATCCACTAGGTAGGGCGTGTATTTATTCAATACCCTGCGCTAGCCCGCTGTTTTGTAGCGAGCGGTGGCCCGATTCGGAGTCCCAGCAAATTTGAAGCTTTGTGCGCGCTTGAAGGCTGAAGACATCGCGGTAACGCTGTTCATCGCCTTGCTATGGATTATCGGCGCACAAATAGGCTTTTACTTTTCGTTAAACCAGGGTTTTCAGACGACCCTTCTGTGGATTCCTTCAGGATTAGCGCTGGCTGGGCTGCTATGGCACGGAAATCGCGCAGTCCCAGGCCTTTTCCTCGGGGCTTTCACTACCTCGATTACGCAGTTTTATACGCTATCTCCGGGAGCAATCTCTTCGATCGCAATAATCGGCTCTTGTGCCGTTATATTCGGCGGGGCGACCACTGCTTACCTGATGCGCCGCCTTACTCCTACCACCCCTATTTGGGGGAGTGCCCGAGATATGTTGATCGGAACTGCCTGTATGGCAGTGGGCAGTGCAATCCCGGCCTTTATAAACACCAGCCTGTTCGATGTGTTGGGCCTGGTGCCGGAAGGCGCTCTCCATGGCGCAATAGGAATCTACTGGTTAGGTGAATTCAGTGGCATGGCCATTTTCACAGCTCCTCTATTTCTTGCATTTAGCAGCGCTTCTAAAGGCAACGTAGCGTCAACGAGTCCTGCCAAGATTACCAGCCCGACGATACTCCTGGGCGTGTTTACCGCCTCCGCATTATCAATATTCGCCTGGCTCAAGGTGAACGAAGGGGATGCTTTGACACGCTCTCTGCAAAGGGATGCGACTATTGCCGCTAACAGTCTAACACGTGCTCTTGAAACTGCTGGGCGAGATCTGGTGTCTATACGCGCACTGGTATACGCCCATGATCGCCTTTATAAGTCTGAGTTTCTTCGTTTTAGCGAGACAGAGTTTGGCTCCCGGGGGTTTTATCCTGGGGCTCAGGCGCTAAGCTGGGCGCCCAGTGTCCTGCAGCCCCTTGAATGGGAGCGGGGCATGCGGGCTGCCGGAGAAAAAGAAAATATCTTATTTGAGGTCGACGTCGACGGGAATAGGGTGCGAGTTAGCGGCCGGAAAGATTATTTCCCCGTAGAACTGATTTACCCACTGACTGATGTTAATCGTAAAGCTTTGGGTTTCGATCTTGGTTCAGAGGGTAACCGACGCAAGGCTTTGGAGCGAGCGCGAGATACCGGCCTAACCAGTATGATGGCACCGATTTATCTTGTGCAGTCTGATGAAAGGGTGCCGGCTATGCTAATGTGCTTGCCCATCTATAGTTTGGACACGAATCCTGAAAGTAGGTCGGAACGGGCAGAGCATCTTACAGGATTTGCAACTGGAGTGTTTTATATCGGCGGCGTTTTCGACTCTGCAATACCGCAGTTCGAAGGGAATATTTCTCTCAGCCTCTTCGACTTATCGTTACCTGACTCAGAGCAGTGGTATCACAGTTATTCAAATGCGACTGGCGGCGCGCTGGAGGGCGGTAAAACAAGGCCAGTGGTCTCAGAATTACGCGCTCAGTATTATGGAGAGAGTCTGGTGCATTTTGCCGGACACCGCTGGTTAATCATCGCGACACCAGATGTCAGTTTTATTAGCAGCTTCAGCACTGGCTTACCATGGGGCGCACTGCTGCTAATTCTGACCCTTGGCTTGGGGATAAGCAGCATTCTGATCGAGCGCATAGCCGCACGCAAACGTATCGAAATGGAGCAGATAAAAACAGTTTCGGCTTTGGCTGAGGCCAATGCAGCAAATGAATCCAAGTCCTATTTTATGGCAGCCGCAAGTCACGATATTAAACAGCCACTTTATGCGTTGGGTATTCTTACTGATACCTTATTAATGTCTGACCTCAAAAAAGATATGCGGCCAGTCATCGAAAACGTGAGAAAAAGTGTTAAAGAGATGTCTTTGCACTTCGACACCCTAATGGACATGGGTCGGTTTCAGGATGGGAGCTTCGACGTTAATCTGGGTGAATTCGCAATGGATGAGTTGGCCCGCCGAATCGATCTCGAAGTGGCACCGTTGTGCAAGGCAAAAAATCTACGGTGGCACCTCGATTTGGGCGATTACGCCGTAATCTCTGATCCAGAGCTTTTACTACGATTGCTCAGAAACCTGCTTATCAATGCCGTTAGCTATACCGTGCAGGGCGACGTTTCATGTATAGCGCGCCCCACGGAGAAAACAATCGAAATATGCATATATGATACAGGTCCGGGTCTGTCCAAAGAGCAGCAGTTTCTAATAAGGCGGACAAATCTGGCAACTGGTCAGGATGTCACCGACAGCTCAGAAATGCAGCTCGGCTTTTCAATCGTAAATAGGATTAGCAGGGCTTTGGAGCTCACTATTGAGGTGAATACCTCTGCGGCAATGGGGACGCAGTTTCGCTTTGAGCTGCAGAGATCTGCAACCGCGCGGGATAATTCCTAGTGTTGCTCAAAGCAGGCACCCCAAAAAGCCGCTTTCTGCTATCGAGCGGTATCCCTGAATGTTCGTCACCGACGGCGCACACATGATTTTCTCTAGCCGCATTTTAAGTGACACCAGGATAAACATCAGCATTGCCTTGCTTTACTTTCTGGGCGCGCAACTTGGTACGATGTTTGCGCTACTACCGTATTCGCTTGCCAGCTCATTCTGGCCACCCTCCGGCGTCGCTCTGGCTGCATTGCTTTTATACGGCAACCGCGCGGTAGCAGGCATTCTTGTCGGGGCTGCAGTGAGTAATCTGGTCGAATTATCGGATTTACCATCACTGGTTCTAGCTTTCTCCAGCCTCTTTATCTCGCTCGGCTCTGTTTTGAGTGCGAAGGTAGCGGCGGTGCTATTGCAGCGCTATGCGCCCAGTGCACCAATTTATAGCTGTTCCAGCGATATCTTGAAAGGCTCGCTGCTGATGGCGGCAGCCAGCTCTATCGCTGCTCTCGCCGGTGTGGCAAGCATGTTTTCGACAGGATTAATACCGTGGGACTCTGTGGCGATTACCTTCGCCATGTGGTGGTTGGGAAACTTCTGCGGGATGCTTACGGTCACCCCCGTGGGCTACGCTATAGTACGACGCCTGGGTAATCGTACCCCTGCGAAAATCATTCCTGGTCCTACCGCACTGAACGCTTTTCTTGGCCTGATTGCCACGCTTAGCTTTGCCTTTTTATGGCAGCAGGAGGGCGCCGACATGTCTGCAGTACTGAAGCGCGAGGCGCTTGTAGGCGCCGACAGTATACAGCGAACACTGCAGCGCGCAGGTAGGGACATGAAATCCATCGAGGCCCTCGTATCAGCATCCGAAGAGCATCTCGACTCCAGCGAATTTCTGCTTTACACCGAGGCTTTACACACGACTATGCCGGAGCACCCAAAAATTCTCAGCGTGGGTTGGGCGCCGTTAATCGATGATGTCAGCGTGTGGGAACGTGAAATGCGTTCGCTGGG
This sequence comes from uncultured Halioglobus sp., assembly GCA_905480565.1. Taxonomy (GTDB): domain Bacteria; phylum Pseudomonadota; class Gammaproteobacteria; order Pseudomonadales; family Halieaceae; genus Marimicrobium. The sequence goes on from CAJQQW010000349.1 coordinate 9,037, forward strand.
ATATCCGAACATCCGTGTATTTGAGCGGGACCGAGAAGGGGACAGAAGGTCCGTGGGCATCCGGAAAGACTACTATCCCCTGCAATATATCTACTCGCCTCTCGGTGTGAGTGCAGCCGACCTGGGTTATGACCTCGGTTCAAATCCACTGACACGGCAAGCTATAGAACGAGCATCAAAATCGGGTAAAAGCAGCATGATGGCTCCCATCACACTAAGCCACGGAGGGCTGCTAGAGCAACCGGCATTGCAAATCTGCGCCGCGGTATTCCGAGTGGCTAGCCGCGTACCATTAAATGCAGATGGTGAACGTCCTGTTCTTGGAGCGGCCTGCGGTGTATACCCCATGCAGGGAATATTAAAATTGGCTTTACTCGATATGCTGCCCGGAATTGAGTTACATATCTTTGAAGTCGCAGGAATCGGGGAGGGTGCCTGGCATTATTCTCACGTATCAGACGCACGGGGCGCAGAGCGTAAAGAATTCCTAGAACCCAACGCGATTGAGTTGGCCAGGAGACCTCACGGTGCAGCCGACATTATTTTCGGTGATAGCCAGTGGCGAGTTTTTGCGGTGCAGGACCGTGACGTCGAAAATCAATTTCGCTCACTTGTTCCGTGGGGCGCCCTGTTCCTCGTATTTGCCCTGGGTCTTGGTCTTAGCTCCGTTATGATGGAGCGAATTTTTTCAAGGCGCAACCTCAAGGCAGAAATGCAAAAGACACTGGACGCACTGCATAAGGCTCGGGCCGCTAATGAAGCAAAGTCCTACTTTATGGCTGCAGCAAGTCACGATATCAAGCAACCCTTGTATGCGCTGAGCATACTCGCAGATACACTCTTACTGTCCAGCCCCCTCAAGGAGACTTTGCCGCTTATTGCAAGCCTGAAAACCAGTATTGCAGAAATGTCCGTACACTTTGATACATTGATGGATGTTGGAAGGTTTCAGGATGGCAGCTTCGAAATTCATGCACGTGATTTTGACTTAGAAGAGATTTCGCGGCGAATTGATAAGGAAATCGGGCCCTTATGCCTGGAAAAAGGTTTGAACTGGAGATTGAACCTCGAAAGGTGCATCGCACACTCCGACCCAGAGCTAATAATGCGTTTGATCAGGAATCTGCTGAGTAACGCTGCACGTTTCACAACAGATGGAACGGTAAGTTGCATCGCAGCGCGCGTTGACGGCAGGATCCGATTTTCTATTATGGATACCGGCGAGGGTCTTTCTCAGGCTCAGAAAGATCTCATATACAACGAAGTAGTCCGTCTTCGGGGAGATACCATACATACATCGGGTCTTGGACTGGGCCTTTCTATTGTTAACAAGATCAGTCACTCTCTGAACCTCGATCTGTCTCTCGAATCTACAGAGGGTGTTGGCACTAAATACGTCTTCTTCGTACCGCTGGCTTCAGGCGAGGAACCAGCAGGCGCCTGAATGGACTAAGTTGCCGCTATCGCGGGAGAGTAGGATAACTTGCAAACAGTGATTTTAGATAGCATGCCAGCTATGCTCGATGAGGAGTTTCTGCCGGGCAAAGAGTTGCGCATGATACAGGCTGCCAGCATTTACCTCAGCAACACCTTTCGGCGTGCCTGTCATGACGATGTCGTTGTCCTGTAAATGCATAAATTCAGAAATCAACTTCTTTATCATTTCAGGTTTGTACATCATCCGCTCGATATTTCCGTTTTGTTGAAGTTTACCGTCAATCGTTAAAGAAAATGATAAAGTCGGTATAGCGCCAGAATCAATAGATTTGAATTCAGTAAATATAGCGGCACCATTGAACGCTTTCGCGCGCTCCCAGGGCAGCCCTTGCTTTTTCAGCGTTGATTGTAGTTGTCTCTTAGTTAGATCGAGTCCGACTCCTGCTGCGACAAATTCTCCATGCTGAACCAAAAAACACAGCTCCGTTTCAAAGTGAAGCGGCTCGTGATGACAAGACAGCAGTGACTCACCAATAGAGGAATTTGCCTTATTAAACACGACCAATTCGTCGGGTACGACGTTACCTAATTCTTCAATATGCTCAACATAATTTCTACCAATGCAAACTATTTTAGACGGTGCAATTTTTTTCCCTTCCCAAAAAATGTGATTCAAAATAACTCCAAACTGCTGAAAAGCCGTTAATCTGCCTGGATGGCCAAGTCTATACAGACAATCTAACTTAATTTGAGCGACTCGCGCTATGCAGACTCACTCTAAGATTATCTTGCCGACACTCTGATAGGGCATTTGCTCGGCAATGTGCGGCAAAGGTATGAGTTAGTGGTGCGTTTGGAGAGTACTATCCCGGACGGGCCGGTCGAACCACGTTGTCATCACGAATAAGCCTTTGCTTT
>CAJQQW010000350.1 GCA_905480565.1 uncultured Halioglobus sp.
TCGCCGATGAGATTGGAGACCGGCACCCTGACATTGTCAAAATACAGCGTGGCTGTGTCGGATGCCCACCATCCTTGTTTACGATCCAGTTGGGTGCGACTAAAACCGTCAGCATCAGTCGGAATCAACAGCATGGAAACACCGCGCGCACCCTCTCCGCCGGTGCGCACCGCCGTAGACACCCAGTTAGCGCGCATACCGCCCGTGATATATGTCTTGGAACCGTTGACGACATAATGATCACCATCACGCACGGCCGTTGTCGACAGTTGTGCCACATCGGAGCCTGCGCCGGGCTCCGTGATGCCCAACGAAATATGCTTTTCGCCAGCCAGCACGGGTGGCGCAACCCTGTCCTTCATTGTCTGGGGGCCCCAGTTAATGATCGGCGGCAACCCTATTCCGTGCACCATCAGGCTTGCGGGAATGCCACCCACCCCGATCCGCGCCAGTTCCTCGTTGGCAATCCAGTGGTACCAGGAATCAATGCCCGCACTGGTACCCCCAAATTCTTCGGGATAACCCAAACCGAGTAATCCTACCTTCGCAGCCTTGGGCCAAAGCTCGATGGGAATATGGCACGCCTCATCCCACTCCTCTGCGTAAGGCATGATTTCGGCGTCGACGAAACGACGCAACTGAGTACGCCACTCGTGGTGTTCTTCCCGCAGATTGGGATTGGGTAGGCGGGCGCTGTCAAAGTCCAGTGACATAGCTATCTCTTTGCGTCTGGTGAGAAAATAATGACCTCATAGTAGTCGAGCGCAAAGAGGTCTGCATATAATTTCAAGGCAAAGTCTTTGCCTTCTCTATTTTACGTTTACTCATTGAGCCAACCAATTGGCGCCGCAGCGCTAGCTGGTCAGAAACCTCTACGCGCGCACCTCACCGAAAAAAGGGCCAAGAACAGCGGGGCGCGACCGGACAATAATGAGAGGGCCGGGTAAAGGTCAGTATTTTTGTCGCCATGCCTCGTAACCGCCCTCCACGCTGTACACGTCACCAAACCCCTGCTCGGAAAAATATTCTGCCGCATTCTGGCTGGAGTGGCCATGGTAACAGCACACGATCAAAGGCAGGGTTTTGTCCGTATCTGCCAAAAATGTGTCCATCGTATCCTGCTGAATATTAACCGCGCCGGCGATACTGCCTGACTGGTAAGCGCCGGCGTCCCGGATGTCGGCAATGGTGACACCACCCGCGTCGATGAATGCTTTAGCATCGTCAATCGAAATCTGTTTGTAAGGCATGGCTTTCGCTCCGTTCCTGCACTGCAAATGTCGTCGACAGTGTATCCTAATCGCCGGTCCAGGGGGCGTCGTGTGGGACGAGGTGGCCCCAGCACAAGCGCAGGCCTGCTGCAGCCCGCAGGTAACGTGGCCGTTCGATTGTCCCTAATCCCTCATCCAATAACGGATATGGGTCGTGTTATGCTACGGCCGCAATGCGCTCATGCCTTGGCTTTCACAACCAGCAAACGTATATTGGCAACAACATGACATTTATTGGCACTGAAAATTTCGACCACGAACAAGCCCCTCAGGTCGGCATCCTGCTCACCAATCTGGGCACGCCCGCCTCACCCGACAAGCAGGGCTGCCGTCGTTTCCTGAAAGAGTTCCTGTGGGACCATCGCGTGGTAGAGATACCACGGCCTGTCTGGTGGCTCATACTCAACGGCGTGATTCTCAATGTTCGACCGGCACGATCAGCCGCCGCTTATCGCTCTGTCTGGACAGACCGCGGCTCTCCCCTCCTCTACCACACCGAGGACCAGACCTCAGCGCTGCGAAACACATTGCAGGCCGAATTCGGCGAACGGGTAACGGTAGAGTTCGCGATGCGCTATGGCACCCCCGCGATCGCCGATGTGTTGCAGAACATGCTGCAGGGGGGAGTAAGAAAACTACTGGTCCTTCCTCTTTACCCGCAGTACAGCGCCACCACTACCGGCTCCACCTTCGATGCGATTGCCGCCGATCTGCACGGCCGGCGCTGGATTCCAGACCTGCGGTTTATTACACACTACCATGACAACCCCGCGTACATTGATGCCGTGGCGAACTCGGTCCGCGTCTACAGGGAGGAGCATGGTCAGGCAGAAAAACTGGTGTTCTCTTTCCACGGTCTACCCAAGCGCAACCTGGAAGAGGGAGACCCGTACCATTGTGAGTGTCTCAAAACCTCTCGGCTCATCGCTGAAAAGCTTGGCCTGGCGGAAGACGATTATCTCACCACGTTCCAGTCCCGCTTTGGCCGCCAGGAGTGGTTGCAGCCCTACACGGATAAAACCCTCGAAGCACTACCCGAACAGGGCGTAAAGTCCGTGCAAATTGTCTGTCCGGGTTTCTCCGCGGATTGCCTGGAAACACTGGAAGAAATTGCGCTGGAAAACCGGGACACCTTCACCACAGCGGGCGGCGAGCGCTACGACTATATTCCCTGTTTGAATGCACAGCCCGCACACATTGATGCACTGGCAGGCATTGTTCGCACACAGATTGCCGACTGGCTGCAAGCGCCTCCCTGAGCAGGCTGACGGTGTCTCACAGCCAGCGCCGCACCCGCTCGCAATAAGCGGCAAAATCCTCTGGAAACAGCTCACGCAGCATGGCTTCCTCCGGACGAATAAAACGCAGCTCAATAACGATACCGAACAACACAGGTATAGCCAGCGCAAAGGTTGAACCCACGGTAACGGCACAACCCAGCAACACTGCCAGCATGCCCAGGTACATCGGGTTGCGTGTAAACCTGTAAACGCCCTCGGTGACAAGACTGGTGACATTGCGAAACGGCACCAGGTCTGTACCGGCGCGATGAAACAAGCCGCCCGCCGTCACCAACAACCAGAGCCCGATGACAATCAGTGCTCCTCCCAACCCTTGTGATACCCCTGACGTAAACCGGGGACCGGGCAAAAACTCGTTCAAGGCAAAAATAGCGGTCAGCCCAAGCGCCAGCCAGATGGGTGGGTAGATGATGCGCTTTACCATGTCCGCTCCTTCGGTCAGTGCGCCGCCAGATGAACGCCGGGTGGTTCCACGCTGCCTATGGCAAAGGCCAACGCAATACCCAGCAGAAATGCGACACTCAGTTTCAATTTATCGTGGGAATGGAAATGCACCTCGGGCAAAAGGTCGCCCAGCGCAATACAGATAAACGCACCGGCGGAAAAAGCCAGGGCTGCCGCCACCACTTGTTCGCTGCCGCCGATAATATCCACGCCATAATAAAACATCAGTGCGCCCAGCGGACACATCAGGGCAAAGATCAAATTGGTCGTCATGCGGGCACTGCGACTCCAGCCTCCCGCTTCCATAACGGTGACAATCGAAATCGCATCCAG
>CAJQQW010000351.1 GCA_905480565.1 uncultured Halioglobus sp.
GAGGGCTCGATTGGCGTGGGCAAAACCACGCTGGCCCACAAACTGGCTGCAAGCTTCGACTGCGCCACCTTGCTGGAGGACGCGGAGGAGAATCCGTTTCTGGAACGTTTCTATAACAAGCGGGAGCAGGCGGCCCTCGCCACTCAGCTGTTTTTCCTGTTCCAGCGTGCGCAAAAAATTCAGGATTTACGCCAGGCCGATATTTTCGCTCCGGACAGGGTCGCAGATTTCCTGATCGACAAGGACCCTCTGTTCGCTCGCATCAACCTCGACAGGGACGAGTACCAGCTGTACGAAAAGGTGTACCAACAACTGACCATTGATGCGCCACGGCCAGATCTGGTGCTTTACCTGCAGGCACCCACCGATGTGCTGCTGTCCCGCATCGAAAGCCGGGGGCTGGCCATGGAAAAAGGTATCGACCGGGACTATCTGGAGCGCCTCAACGAAGTGTACAGCGAGTTCTTTCTGTACTACGATGACGCTCCGTTGTTAATCGTTAACGCCAGTGAGATCGATCTCGCCAACAGTGTCGCCGATTACCGGGACCTGGTGGATTACATGCTTGACATTCGCAGCGGTCGCCACTATTTCAATCCCACGTTTTTCAGATAGTATTGCGCCCCTGAGGTTTTCAATACCGGTAACCAGCGCACAGGACTGCAACCATGGGCAAGATCACCATAAGCACCCTGGACAAGATGAAGGCAGCGAACGAAAAGTTCGTCTGTATCACTGCCTACGATGCCACCTTTTCCAGGCTTATCAGCGATACTGGCGCCGAAATCATACTGGTGGGGGACTCACTGGGTATGGTTCTGCAAGGCCACGATAGTACGATTCCTGTCACTATCGCGGATATGGCCTACCACACAGAGAGTGTCTGCCGCGCCAATCCCCGCTCACTGGTCATCGCTGATATGCCTTTCATGAGCTACACCACTACCGAGCAGGCAATGGAGAATGCCACCCACCTCATGCAGGCCGGGGCCCACATGGTCAAAATGGAAGGTGGCGCGTGGCTATCGGATACCATTAGCAGCTTGGTCGAGCGCGGCATACCCGTGTGTGCCCACCTGGGCCTGACACCGCAGTCGGTTAACGCCTTCGGTGGCTTCAAGGTACAAGGCCGCACACCCAAGGAGGCCAAATCAATCCGGGCGGAGGCTGTGGAGATCCAGGACGCCGGTGCCAGCCTGCTGGTACTGGAATGCATCCCCTCCAACTTGGCGGCGGATATCAGCAAGAATCTCGACATTCCCGTGATCGGTATTGGCGCCGGACGGGAAACGGACGGGCAAGTCCTGGTGATGCACGACCTGCTGGGCCTGTCGACGCATACCCCGCGCTTCGTGCAGAATTTTATGGCCGGTCAATCCAGTGTCGCCGGAGGGCTGCAGGCCTTTGTCGACGCGGTTAAATCCGGCGCATACCCTGCCGAAGAGCATACCTACACCTGACCAGGGGCGCCCAGAGTGTGGGCATCAGTACACACCCGCACGCCGCCGAATTTATCGCCCAACGTCTTTAAAACGCCTCAACAAGGTATGCTTACCTCTATCGCACGCGATCCCAGCAGTAAGTGAGCGCTCACTACTATAATTTTTGCCCGGCAATATACACAACCCCGCTTTGCTCCTTTTGGTAACAAACGGTGTGAATTTTCCGCATAAAGCCGTTGCCGGCCACAAAGTGTTGGGGCATACTCGCAACGAGTCTGGAGTTGAGCCGCTTGTTCACTCCAATACACATTTATGTGTTTAGCGTCACCATTGCGCCCGAAGGGGATCAGGTAGATATGCGAACCTATAACAGTACCGCAGCACTAAAACCCGCGCTTGCAGCCTTCCGCGGACAGGCGCAGACCATCGCCTTTGTGCCGACCATGGGAAACCTGCACGAGGGCCATCTGGACCTGGTCCGCAAGGCCCGAACACTCTGCGATATCGTTGTTGTCAGTGTCTTTGTTAATCCTCTGCAATTTGGCCCAAACGAAGATCTCGACGCCTATCCCCGCACACTTCTGGCTGACAAGGAAAAATTGTTCGCTGAGGGTGTACAGGTGCTTTTCGCACCCGGTGTGAATGATGTGTACCCACAGGGCATGGAGGCACAAACTCTGGTACATGTGCCTGAATTGGGGGACACGCTCTGCGGCAGCAGCCGCCCGGGACATTTTGACGGTGTGACTACGGTCGTAAGCAAGCTATTCAACATGGTGCAGCCTGACGTGGCGCTATTTGGCGAGAAGGATTTCCAGCAGTTGTCCATTGTGCGAAAAATGGTCACCGATCTCTGCATGCCCATTGAAATCGTTGGCGTGGTCACAACACGGGACGAGGACGGCCTCGCTAAAAGTTCACGCAATGGTTACCTGTCGCTGCAACACCGCCGGATTGCGCCAACACTGAATCAGACCCTCAATGAGTGCCGCGAGGCCATCGCCTGCGGGTTCGATAATTTCTTGCAACTGGAATCCCACGCGCGACTGCGCTTGCTGCAGGCCGGGTTTGAAACCGACTACTT
>CAJQQW010000352.1 GCA_905480565.1 uncultured Halioglobus sp.
GGGTTTCGACCTTGGCATGGTTTCACACTTCCTCGCAGAGGGCGGAAAAAAGTGCTGATCCATCGTCTGATAAGGGGTGAGTATCTGCTATGACAGAAAAATCCGAAGTGCGTCCCGCCAGTACGGTTGTCCTGTTGCGCAACGCCGCGGGAGGGCTGCAGACATTGATGCTCAGGCGAAATAAGGCGTTGATATTTGCCGGCGGAGCATGGGTATTTCCGGGGGGTTCTCTGGAAGCGGAGGACCTTGCCGCTGCCAACAACAACATCGAAGTGGCTTCCCGTTTCGCCGCGGCTCGGGAAGCTCAGGAGGAGTCTGGTCTGACAGCACAGGTAGATGAGATGGTGTTGCTCAGTCATTGGACTACGCCTGTTGGAGAGCCTCGTCGTTTTTCAACCTGGATTTACGCGGCCCCGGTGGCGAACGATGTCGATGTCGTTATTGACGGTAGTGAAATTCATGATTCGAAATGGCTGGGCGTCAGCGAAGCAATTGCCGCTCATAAAAAGGGCAATCTCAACATGCTGCCGCCAACTTACTTTACGCTGTTGCGACTTGCGGATTATGACACGGTCGAACATATGACGGCCGTCGAACGGGATTCGCCGGTGCCCGAAGTGTTCCCGGTATTTAGCGTTGATGGAGATGACCTGATGGTGATGTTCAGGGGTGATGCTGGTTACGACGCAAGGGATGGTTCCATTGCGGGTCCGCGTCATCGAGCGGTGCTCATTGGCGGCTATTGGCGCTACCTTTATACTGACGTTGATTCTGTCTATCCACCGCTGGTGCCGCAATGACCTCTCTATCGGGAAAGGGCGCGCGGCGAAGGCCGCTTTGGGATATTCCTACAAGGGTCTTTCATTGGACGTTGGTGTGTTTGTTGCCTTTGGCCTGGTGGAGCGCAGATCAGCAGCGTTTTGAAGTCCATCAGTGGGTCGGTTATACCCTTCTGGTGCTGGTATTGAGCCGTGTCCTGTGGGGTATTGTAGGCAGTCGTCACTCGCGGTTTGCCGATTTTCTTGTGGGTCCGGCTGCGATCACGCGTTATGTTCAAGGCGGCGGTGCTCGCAGTCCAGGGCATAATCCACTTGGTGGGTGGTCGGTGACATTGTTGCTGACACTGTTGCTGGCTCAGGCAGTCAGTGGATTATTTAATAGCGATGACATTCTGTTTTCCGGGCCACTTTACTACTGGGCGACTAGCGACATTCAGGATGCTATGGGAGTGGTTCATGAGGTTGTTTTTAATACTCTTCTTGCGCTGGTAAGCCTGCACGTGATTGCGGTTTGCTATTACCAGCTGCACAGACGCGAAAAACTGATTCAAGCCATGATTAAAGGCTCCGCGCAGGGAAAGGAGGGGCTTGCTCCCGCTGTGTCCACGTGGCGGCTAGTGCCGATTTTATTACTTGTCTCTTGCGGCCTTTGGCTACTCTTTGCTCAGGCTCCAGGGCCGGTCTACCTGGGTTTTTAACGACTGTGAGCGCGGCGTTTTGCGCGCGCGAGGGTCTCAACTGTGTATAGCGGAGGTAATGCTGTGACAGAAGGCGGGTGTCTGTGTGGCGAGGTTCGGTTCTCTGTAGAGTGTTTCGATTCCTCGGTATTTAAGTGTCATTGTTCACTGTGTAGAAAAACGTTTGGGGGCGCATCGAGCGCCGCGGCTCTCGCCGCCGAGTCTTCCTTTCGCTGGCTAAAAGGACGTGAACAGGTGCACGAATACCGTTGTGAGAGTGGATTCCTTCGGCGTTTCTGCCCGCGCTGTGGATCGGTAGTGCCACAGTTTTTACCCGATTATCAACTACAATGGATTCCCATGGGTTTGCTCGACACGAACCCGGGCCTGACGCTAAAGCACCATATTCACGTGGCATCCAAGGCGGACTGGGAAATTATTGATGATGAGGCGCGCCAGCATGCGCAGGGGTTTGATTCCTGAGTATGCGCGGTGCGCTGTCATGATCCTACGCTAGTAGAGGTAGTCTTTGGATTTGTACTCGTCATGACAGGCCTTGCAGGCTTTGCCCGTTTCGGCGATACCCCCCGCTATGGCCTTGCGGTTGCCAGAGTTTGCCGCTTCCTGCAGAGATTCGACAGCCATTGCCATGTCATCCATTTTTGCCTTGAAGTCTTCTTTGTTTTGCCAAATGCCAGGCTTGGCCCGGGTCGTTCCCTTGTCAGAGCCATCGGAGAAACCTCGCATGCTATTCATTGAGGTCAGTATGGCTAATTCGTCGGCATAAGCCGCCATCTGGTCATTGTTCCAGGGAATTTCCCCTTTAAGCATGGCGACCATGGGGCTGAAATTCAGACCGACCATAGCGAACCAGGACTGCCGGTATGACTGCGACACCTCCTGGTCGTTCAGGTGAGAGGTGGCAGCGGGTGAGAGGGCGATGACAGCGACGGCTGTCACGGCCAATAGAATCTTGCGCGGGTGGTCTCGCATGGAGGCTCCTTCCTGATGGTAGTGATTTTCGCCTGAGGCGGTCGCCTCACAGTGTATTGATGGGACAACAGCCCTGACAAGCAAAATTTCCATGGAGAAAGAGAATCGCCGACGTGTCACGACCAATTTTTTAAACCTGTCACCATTTACATGGCGTAGTGGCAGGTATTCACTCGGTATTGCGCTACCATGCATGCTGTTTTCTGGGGAATGGCTCAATGGCTAAAGAACAGCAGTGGGATTACAGTTTCGATGTGGTGGTGGTCGGCTCCGGCAATGGTGGCATGACTGCGGCTCTGTGCAGCTATGAAATGGGTGCCAAGGATGTATTGGTCGTGGAGAAATCGGACCTGTATGGCGGTACCAGTTCTATTTCCGGCGGCGGCGTATGGGTGCCTTGCAATCGCTATGCGAAAGCAGCCGGAGCCGATGATTCGCTTGAGAATGCCAAGAAATACTTGCGCCAGTTGATTACCGAGGAAGAGGTCCCCGAGTACCAGCTCGATGCCTATTTAGAGAACGCCCCTAAGATGGTTGACTTCATGCACGATCGCACGCAAATGCGTTACGTGACGCTAGAGCACTACCCCGACTATTACACTAATCTTGAAGGTTCCATGGCGGGTCATCGCTCTATGGAGCCCGAGACATTTAACGCCGACCGGCTCGGCGATGAGTGGCGGCGTTTGCGTCGCACGCATCCGATGATGCACCTCATGGGCTTGATCGGGTTTACTCAGGTCGAGGCGGCACTGCTTATTGGCCAGCAGCCAGGGTGGTGGAAAACAGCACTCAAGCTGGTGGTGGACTACGTCGCCGATATTCCCTGGCGCCTGAAAGATAAATATGCCCGGAGGTTGGCGACCGGCTGTGCCGGTGTTGCACGGTTGCGCGCGTCCATGCAGGACCGGGACATTCCTCTCTGGTTGAACACGCCGATGATCCGAGTGGTAGACGAGGACGGCAAGGTGCTCGGTATCGAGGTAACACGCAATGGTAAGCCGCTTCGAATACAGGCTCGCAGGGGTGTTGTGCTAGCGGCAGGCGGTTTTGAGCACAATCAGGAAATGCGGGAAAAATATCTGCCCAAACCTACCGATCATCGCTGGAGCGCGGGTACGCTGGACAACACTGGGGATGCAATCAATGAGGGCCTGCGCATTGGAGCGAAGATGCATCGGCTCGATGAAGCATGGTGGTGTAATACGATCTCCGTTCCCGGTGAAGATATACCTCGGCTGAGTATTATGGAAAAGTCATACCCAGGCTCTATCATGGTCAACCCGGCCGGTGAGCGTTTTAGCAACGAATCGCAAAACTACATGGCATTCCAGCAGGAAACATTTGCCAAGCACAGTGATGATAATCCACTCAATCCTACCTGGCAGATTTTCGATGCGACGTTCCGCGCCACCTATTTTGTCGGGCCACTTTACAACAGTAAATTTATGCCGGACTGGGCGCTACCCAAGCGCTATGCGGAGGAGGGCTTTTTCGCCAAGGCAGACACCATTGAGGAGCTTGCTCGCAAGATCGATGTTGACGCATCAGGGCTGGAGGAAAGTGTCCGTAAGATGAATGAGTTTGCTCGATCAGGCGAGGACACCGACCTGCATAGGGGCGAATCTGCCTATGATCGTTATTACGGTGACCCGCGAGTCACACCCAACCCTTGCCTGGCATCGATCGATAAGCCTCCGTACTATGCGATTAAGGTTGACCCGGGTGATTTCGGGACTCAGGGCGGTATGGTGGTGAATGCCGATGCGCAGGTCATACACGAAAACGGGCATGCGATTGAGGGCCTTTATGCGATTGGCAACTGCAGTGCACCGACACTTCCCTGTTACCCCGGCCCCGGCGCAACCCTTGGGCCGGCCATGACCTTCGGTTATCTGGCGGCCAAGGCGATTACCGGCTACCGGGGCTGATCTGCTCTGGCGAATCAGTCGCATATCCGGTATGCCCTGCACGTTGTTTTTGTGGTAAAAAACTTTGCAAATTAAACTTTAGTTTATTGTGCGGCGTCAGTCGTTCGAGCAATATTGGAGTTGTGCGGCCAAGGACGGCTGCCGCTAAACAAAAGGAGACCCTGGCTCCAGCTTCAGTAAAACCGGGCTCACACCCCAAGGAAGGGGCGTGCAACAAAAAAAAGCAACTAAGTCCGTTTATTAGCCCGCCTAGTGCGGGTTTTTTCTTGCCTGCGATTTCTTGCCGGTGTGCCCGTTTCGTGCAAACCAGCCGTGGAATGTTGTCTCGGGTTTCGGCGATACCGCGGTCGTCAAATTAGTCGTACCATGTGGCCTTTGGCGTTGGAAATGACACGGATGGATAGCCCCCACCTGACCCGCGAAGAACTCGAACCGTACTGGATGCCTTTTACAGGCAATCGGCAGTTCAAGGCCGACCCCCGCATGATCGTTGCCTCCGAGGGTGTATTTTTGGTCGACGACCATGGTCGTCGAGTGCTCGATGGGTTGTCTGGCCTATGGTGTTGTGGTGTGGGCCACAACCGGCGCGAAATTACTGAAGCCGTCAACGCACAACTGCACACCCTCGATTACGCGCCTGCATTCCAGTTCGGTCATCCCGGCGCCTTTGCTCTGGCCAGCCGACTAAAGGCCATTACACCGGTAGGTCTCGATTACGCTTTTTTTACCAACTCCGGCTCTGAGACCGTGGATACCGCACTCAAGATGGCTCGCGCTTACTGGCGTCTGAGGGGAAAATCCGGGAAAACGCGGTTTATTGGACGAGCCAGGGGATATCACGGGGTGAATTACGGAGGTGTTTCCGTGGGAGGGATTCCCGCTAATGTTGAGCCTTTTGGTCCTGGCCTCGAGAGTGCGCTGCTGTCAAGCACGCTGTTGCCTGAGAACGCGTTTAGTCGCGGTATACCCGCAGCAGGGCTGGAACTGGCCGAAGAACTGGTTGCCCTCATCGCACGTCTCGGGGCTGACCAAATTGCAGCGGTTATCGTCGAACCGGTTGTTGGCTCCGGGGGTGTCGTGCCGCCACCACTCGGTTACCTGGAGCGTTTGCGCGCCATTTGCGATGACAACGAGATCCTGCTGATCTTCGACGAGGTGATTACTGGCCTGGGTCGTTGCGGGGCGATGACCGCAGCGGAAGTGTTTGGGGTATTGCCGGATGTCATGACCCTCGCAAAGCAGTTGACTAATGGCGCGATTCCCATGGGTGCTGTGATGGCTTCGGCGCCCATTTATGAGGCGTTCATGAACGCTGGCGCTCCTCAACACCTGCTGGAGTTCAATCACGGCTACACTTACTCAGGTCATCCTGTGGGCTGTGCTGCTGCACTGGCGGTGCTGGATATACTCGAGCAGGAAGCGCTTCCCCAGAGAGTGGCGCAAGAGGCGGCGTATTTCGAAGATGTATTGCATGAACTTAAGGGCGCGCCTCACGTCCGGGATATTCGTAATTTCGGATTCGCTGGTGGTTTGCAGCTGGCGCCAATGGATGGAGATCCCACACGCCGGCCTTTTGAAGTCGCTATGCGAATGTGGGACAAGGGTTTTTACGTGCGCTACGGCGGCGATGTTATCGCGCTCGGTTTACCTTTCATCATGGAGCGACACCAGATCGATAGTCTGGTAACGGCTCTGGGTGAGGCACTGGACGAGTTGGATTGAGCGCGCGCATGACCCGGTCGGTGATATGAGCCTGGCCGGCACCTCGAACCTGTTCTATGCCTCGCTGGCGGTTTCACTGCCCACCTTCGGCTGGGTTGCTCTGGGCGTTGCGCTCAATGCGTTCGGTATTCTGCCCCAATGGCTGAATGACAGGATATCGCTATTGGCATTTAGGTTCGGATTGCCCCTGATGCTGTTCGCCGGAGCGGCTCAAGTAGACTATAGCGCCCTGGGTGCGGCGCGGTATCTGCTCGCCGGTGTGATCGCGACGTTGGTGGTGTTTGCGGGCAGCTGGCTCTACACCCGCTGGCGTGGTCACCCAAGATTGGAGCAAGGAATATTTGTGCAAGCCGCTTTTCGCTCCAATCTAGCGATTGTCGGTATGGCGCTTACGCTCTCTGCTTACGGCGAGCGTGGGCCTGAATTGGCGGCGTTGCCGGTTGCGCTAATGACCGTGCTCTACAATATTCTTGCAGTGTGGGTGCTTGACAGTACTCTTGGCAATAGTACAAAGCTGGCCAACGTGTTCAGGGGCATCCTGCTAAACCCGCTGGTCATCGGTGTAATAGCCGGTGTTTGCCTGGCAGTCTCTCCGATGCCTGTGCCTGCTGCAATGCGACCTGCCGGGGTTGTTTTGTCGGGTTTTTTCCTGCCTCTGGTACTGATTTGTATTGGTGGGTCTATGCGTTTTTCGCGCTTGTACAGGGCCGGTCCCCTCACCTGGGAGGCCAGTGCATGGAGGCTTGTTCTGGCCCCTGTGGCGGGCGTCTTACTGGCCTTGTCTCTGGGCGTACGCGATGAACATCTTGGAGTTTTATTCCTGTTGCTGGCGACCCCCGTGGCGGCCTCTAGTCATGTCATGGTTGCGGCTGCTCGCGGAGACAGCACGCTGGCGGCAAACATTATTGTGCTGACCACGCTACTGTCCCTTGTGACGATTACCGCGGGTTTTTTTACACTCGCTTATTTTTCCATGGTCGGCAACCTACAATAACGATAGTGCGTTATCAGATATTATCCGTGTACTGTGAGGCCGACGACCCGATAGAGGATGACACAACATGAAGCCTGTGTTGGATATGCCAAATCCCTCCCGCCTGGATGACTGGCATTGCCTGGCGCCGGGTGTGTTTACGTCACGCCCTTTCAATAATGCCCAATGCCAGGACTTGCTTGCGCAAATAACAGGGGAAAAAGGCTCTTCCTCGGTGCCTAGGGAGCAGCCCAATTCGATGCATGATTATGGCATGGTAGTAAATAGTCCGGACCTGTCTGCGCAATTCGCCTGTCTACCACATACGTGGCTCGCGACGGTCATTCCGGCGCTGTTTCCGCACTTGCCTGGCAGCCGCTTTGGCGATCAGCATGCTTTCATGGTGTTATACGGTGAAGATGCAGAGCGGGACCTGGCACTGCATGTCGATGCCAGTCATATTACCCTGAACATCTGTCTCGAAAACGATGCTGATGGTGGCGAGATAAATTTCACCGGTGCTCGCTGTGCACGACATGTGAACGAGCCGCCTGATCAGACTATTGCGAGCCATCGCTTTGAGCCCGGTGATGTGTTGTTACATGTGGGCAACCAGCGGCATCACGTGTCACCGCTAGCCGGGGGACGGCGCAGAAATTTGCTGGTCTGGTACCGTTTGGAGGGCGAGGTTTTTGACCACGGCAACAGCTGGGTGCAGTCGATTTGTCCTACCTGCTTCCCGTGATCAAGTAAAATTCATCGAGGGTTGGTCTCTGCATGAGCGAAAGAGAGCTGGCAGTAACGCCTATAGTCTGTGTGAAGGCTTTGTGCTAATGAGCCACTATCCCCCATTGATAACGTGTAAAACCCAGCGAGGCGAACCAATTTGCAGATCTGGTGTAATGCCTTATACGGATTGCGGCTCGGGCTCTGGTAGTATCAGGCAGCGCAATCGATGATAGACGCGATCTGGCTTATCGCAAGGTGGCGTAGTGGACGTTCGCAGCCGCAAAAACACGGATTATTCATGGGGCAGCTGCCCAGACTGCAGCTGCATTCGTCAGCGAAATAGTGGCACGAGTAAAAGACAAATTAATGACTGGGCGGGGGCAGATAGCCCTGATATCCAGAGTAAGCCGAGGGTTCAATACTTATTTACCAGGAGAACAAATGAAAGATTTTAAGGGAAAA
>CAJQQW010000353.1 GCA_905480565.1 uncultured Halioglobus sp.
TGGAGGATCTTCTCCGGGGGGAAACCACCCTGACGGAGAGCTGAACGAGACATCGCCATGCGCCTATATTTCACCAAAATGCACGGCACCGGTAATGATTTTGTTGTTATCGACCTTATCACCCAGAGTTGCACACTGCGCGCCCGTGATATCCGCAAGCTGGCGGACCGACATTGCGGCGTGGGCTGTGACCAGGTTTTGGTCGTGGAGCCACCTCAGAGCGCTACTGTGGACTTTCGCTATCGCATCTATAACGCGGATGGCGAAGAGGTCGAGCAATGCGGCAACGGCGCGCGTTGCTTCGCACGCTTTGTGCGTGAAAAGAAGTTGACTGGCAAGCGGGTTATTAGCGTTGAGACGGCCAGCGGTATCATCGAGCTGCGCGTGCTTGCCAATCACGAGGTGGAAGTCCAGATGGCGGTACCGGAGTTCGAACCCGGCAATATCCCCTTTAACGCACCCGCCCGCGCCGACAGCTATGTGTTGCAAATAGCCGGCCACGCGCGGGAGATAGGAGCAGTATCAATGGGTAATCCGCACGCGCTGCTGCGGGTAGACAGCGCCGCTGAGGCCGATGTGGCAGGGCTGGGACCCGCCATTGAGTCACATCCGAATTTCCCCCGGCGAGTGAACGCTGGCTTTATGGAAGTGGTGTCGAGAGAGTTTATTCGACTGCGTGTCTACGAGCGCGGCGCGGGAGAGACTCTCGCCTGTGGCAGCGGTGCCTGTGCGGCCGTAGCCTATGGTATATCAAGGGACTGGCTCAGCGAATCCGTGACAGTTGAGCTGCCGGGGGGTAAGCTTTCCCTATCGTGGGGAGGAGAGGGCCAGCCCGTGATCATGGCGGGGCCCACTGCGGTGGTGTTCGAGGGAAGCATAAATATCTGAAGCTTCCACAGGGAGCGACACAATAATAGGGGAACCACTCACATGTCCGCTAAAAAAAAGGCCGTTGTCGAGCAACAGGGTGAACTCGAACTTAACGATGAAGCCGTAAGAGAGTACCTCAAGAATCACGACGACTTCCTCCAGCGCCACCCGGATATGCTGGATTACCTGCATATATCCCACGGATCCGGCAGCGCTGTCTCACTGGTAGAGAAGCAGGCCAGCGTCTTGCGCGAACGCAACACGGCGTTGCGGCAGCAACTGAAAACACTGACTGGCAACGCGCGTCACAACGATGTCCTGTTCGACCGCACCCGGATCCTGTTGCTGCAGCTACTCGACGCAGACTCGCGGGAAGACCTTTACAGCACATTTATGCAGGCAATACCGCGGGATTTCGAAATCGAACACGCGAGCATGATTCTCTACAGCGATGATGCTGCCGAAAAAGGCTGGCGCAGTGAAACACGGGAGACCGTCAAGGAACAGATCGGCGGACTGTTTCCTGGCCACAAACCGGTCTGCGGCACGGTGCGAGAAAAAGAGCTGACATTCCTGTTTCCCGATGGCGACAGCGTGGGCTCGGCTGCTCTGGCACCTCTGGTGAACAACGAGGAACAGGTGGGCCTGATTGCAGTAGGCAGCGCAGATGCCAATCGCTATAACAGCAAGGTCGACACCCTTTTTCTGACGCACATCGCCGATGTTATGGTGAAGTTGATGTCCCGCCTGCCCGGGACGGAAGCCTGAGGTCGCGTGGCCAACACCCTATTACCTGTGCGGTCTGAGGACGGAGAGACCGCTCGTTTCATCCGTTACCTGAAAGATGTGCGTCGCTTATCTCCTCACACACTCAGTAATTATCAGCGCGACCTCGACTCCCTTGCACATTTCGCCGCGCAACGGGACACGCCGATGGACACATTGGTAGAGGCGGACATCCGGGCGTGGACCAGCCAATTACACCGTCGCGGCCTGGCACCCGCCAGTATCCAGCGCCACCTTTCTGCAGCGCGTTCTTTCTACAACTACCTGGCGCGGGAAAACGGCCATCAACGCAATCCGGCTGGCAGCGTCCAGGCACCGCGAAAGCCACGCAAACTGCCCCGAACAATGGACGCAGACCAGGTCAATCAGTTCCTCTCGCAGCCGGCCAACACCGTCATAGACCGACGTGACAAGGCCATGGCAGAGCTGTTCTATTCCTCTGGTTTGCGCCTCGCCGAGCTGGCAGCCATCAACATTGACGATATCGACGCCACGCTGCTGACCGTTATCGGCAAAGGCAACAAAGCACGCACAATACCGATAGGGTCGGTCGCTCGCGAGGCCATCAAGGTGTGGTTGCAGGTTCGTCCGACTATCGGGGCGGACCACCCCGATCGAGACGCGTTGTTTACCAGTAAGCGTGGCCGCCGCATCAGCCCGCGCAATATTCAGGCGCGTCTGAAACTGCTGGCCCGAAAAGCAGGGGTGCACCAGGATGTGCATCCCCACATGTTGCGACATTCCTTCGCCAGCCACTTACTGGAATCCAGCGGCGATCTGCGAGCGGTGCAAGAGCTGCTGGGGCACGAGAATATCTCGACCACCCAGATCTATACCCATCTGGACTTCCAGCACCTGGCAAAAGTCTATGACGATGCGCATCCTCGAGCGAAACGTCGCAAGGAGGACTGAGCTGACTATCTCCGTGATCACCTTCGACCTCGACAACACGCTGTGGGATGTCGAACCGGCGCTGTTACGGGCGGAGGAGGCGCAACGGCAGTGGCTTATCACCCACCGACCCGGCGCCATCGAGATGTTCGACCATGAGGCCCTGTTTGAATTCAAAAAAGCGGTGTGGAAACGCCATCCTCACTTAATGCATAACGTCACCGAAATGCGCCTCCAAACATTGTACGAACTCCTGCTGAGGGCCGACTATTCCGAGACGGAGGCAAGCAGTGGCGCCAGCGGGGCCTTCGCCGTATTCCTGGCGGAGCGACACAAGGTTGTACTTTACGAGGAAGCCCTGTCCATTCTTGAAACACTCGCCCGGAGCTATACGCTGGGCGCCCTGACCAATGGCAACGCAGATATCTACAAGACCGACGCCGCCGAATACTTCGACTTTGCTTTTCTGGCAGAGGACATCGGCTCCGCTAAACCCCACCCGGACATGTTCCAGGCCGCGCTTGACAAGACCGGTGTCAGGGCAGACCAAATCATTCATGTCGGCGACGATCCAGATCACGATGTGCAGGGCGCCAATGCTATCGGGATGCGCAGCGTCTGGGTCAACCTGCGCGGCAAGCCCTGGCCGGGCGGTACTCGCGCCGATGAAGAAATCGAAAAACTGCAGGCATTACCCGCCGCTATCGCGCGCATCGCTGCCACGCCCTAACTAAGCTCCTGTGCTGCCTGGACCGGTCGTCGCTGCGCCCTATCAAGGCTGGGCCAACCTTGTCTGCCGCCCTTCTCCACAGAGCTCTGAACCGGGTGTGGCGTTGTTCGAGAGTAAAAAAAAGGGGGCCCGAAGGCCCCCAAAATACGCATCGTTAAATGCGCCCGCAAAGTGTGTTATGAACGGCCACTGCCGCTGGCGCCGACAAACTCGGGGTAGGCCTCCATACCGCATTCCGCCATATCGACGCCTTCATATTCCTCCTGCTCGCTGACACGAATACCCATAACCGCTTTGAGAATGCCCCACACGATGAGACTGGAGAAAAACACCCAAACAAAGATCGTGGCAGCACCGATCAGCTGACCGCTGAACGATGAGTTCTCACCGTTGGTGACAGGCACCAGCAGCAAACCCAGCAGTCCGACCACACCGTGCACCGAGATGGCGCCGACGGGATCGTCAATCTTCAGCCTGTCCAACATCACAATAGAAAACACGACCAGCACACCACCCGCCGCGCCAAACAGAGTCGCCTGCAAAGCAGTGGGCGTGGACGGCTCGGCAGTGATCGCCACCAGGCCGGCCAAGGCGCCGTTCAGCGCCATGGTGAGGTCAGCCTTACCGAACATGAGTCGCGCCAAGATCAACGCAGCGATCAGGCCACCCGCAGCAGCAGCGTTGGTATTCATAAACACGACAGCCACCGCATTCGCGCTCTCGACGCTCGCCGTTGCCAGCACAGAGCCGCCGTTGAAACCGAACCACCCCATCCAGAGGATAAAGGTGCCCAGCGTCGCGAGAGGAAGGTTGGCGCCCGGGATAGGCCGCACCGAACCGTCCGCGCCGTATTTACCTTTACGCGCACCAAGCAGCAGTACACCAGCCAGTGCCGCGGCCGCACCGGACATGTGCACAATGCCGGACCCAGCAAAGTCAGAAAACCCAAGGTCACCTAGCGTGTAGAGGCCGAATACCGGCATTCCACCCCAGGTCCATGACCCTTCCATCGGATAAATGAAACCGGTCATGACCACCGCGAAGGCAAGAAACGCCCAAAGCTTCATGCGTTCTGCCACCGCACCCGAAACGATAGACATCGCCGTGGCGACAAACACCACCTGAAAAAAGAAATCAGCTGACGGTGCATAGGTCGCGGGTTCGTCTGCCCCGGCGACACCATCGCCGACGATGCCGCTCAAGAATGCGGTGATTTCACCTCCGCCATACATGATCGAGTAACCGCAAATCATGTACATGGTGCAGGCGACCGCATACAGGCTGACGTTTTTCAGCAGGATTTCAGTCGTGTTTTTAGAGCGGACCAGGCCGGCTTCGAGCATTGCGAAACCTGCCGCCATCCACATTACCAGCGCGCCACAGACCAGGAAATAAAAGGTATCCAGGGCGTACTGTAGTTCAAAAATTGAGTTTTCCATGGGCATAGCTCTCTCGTTACGGCTGATTTTTAAGCGTCAGCCGTGGTTTAGTGGAACGTTTTCAGGGTGCTGCTGTTAGGTGTTACATTTCGATCTTTAGATAGCGTCTTCGCCGGTTTCACCGGTACGAATCCGGATCACTTGCTCCAAAGCGGAGACAAACACTTTGCCGTCACCAATCTTGCCGGTATTGGCTGCTTTCGTAATGGCTTCGATAGTCTGGTCAACTACGCCGTCAGCGACAGCTACTTCAATTTTGACCTTGGGCAGAAAATCGACGACATATTCTGCCCCACGGTACAACTCGGTATGGCCCTTCTGTCGGCCAAAACCCTTGACTTCGGTTACGGTAATGCCCTGGACGCCTATCTCAGAGAGTGCTTCGCGCACATCGTCCAGTTTGAACGGTTTAACAATGGCCGTAATCAGTTTCATAAAAATCTCCAGTCTGAGAGCCGACCAGGAATCTGGCCGACTCGGTGCAGAATGCTGCTATTAGAAGCTCTTGGCGATGCTGAATACTGCAGTGTCATCGCAGGCATCTGCATCGTTAAAGCAGTCATCGGTATCGAGGTCGGTACCAACCCACGCCACCGACAGATCCACCCCCTTGAAGGTGTAGGTCAACGTCACTGAGTAATCGGTGTAGGAATCTTCTCCCGTTGGAAAGAAATCCTTCTCATCGAAGTCGTTGTAGCCGGCGTGCAAACCCAGTGAAAAGTCTTCCGCGAAGGTAAGGCTGTAGTCACCGGAGTAGTACCAGAACTTGCCAGTCTCGGCGTAGTAGTCATCCGAGTAGGTGATGCCGATGGTCAGGTCGCGCCAGGACGGCTTGATGTAAAATTCCTGATAATCGCCCTTGGGGTCAACCGTGTCACCGGGGTACTGATAGTAGGTGTAGCCCACGTCAATGCCGAAGTCTGTATCACCAACCGGGCCGGCCCAGCCAGCGTAGTAGTCAATCTCCATTGTGCCGAAGCTACCGGTAGCGTTGTCGCTGCCGAAGTCGACAGAAGACGCCCAGGTACCCAGATAGAAGCCCGGCTCCCAGCTGGCATCGAATCCACCCTGGACGGCCGCATCTGTGCCCGTTTGCGAGATGCCGCGGAAGCGGTAATCGCTCACTAATGCAACATTCGCACTCACATCAAACGCTTGTGCGGCAGTCGCCCCTATTCCAGACAACAACGCCGTAGATACGGCTGCGGTAATCAGTTTCTTGTTTAACATGTTTCTTCTCCCCTAGGATTAAAGTCATAAAACAGACTCTCTAACGTGTCAGATAATCGCTGCGGGCACTGTGTGTGCGCGTTGCCGATCTGTCACGGACAACAAAGCAGAGTCTGTGCCAATTAGTATATTGTTTATAAATATCAATAAGATATTAACTAGTGCCAAAATAGTGCGCGCCGCGAAAGACTCGCAAAACGCACCAATAAGGTGCTCTGCACAATAATCGTGCGGATTTTCGCACTGTGCCGACTCGCTGATTTGCTCTACACTTCGGTCTCTCACGCGGTTTCACGCAAAGGCTCACTGACATGGCACCAAAGTCCCCTACTCCCCCCTGGGATCTGCTGCAACAGGCAAGCGCCCGGATGGGCGGCGAGCTAGACAAGGGCGCACGCGCCCTGGCGCAATCAGCGCTATCCAAGTTGGACGTGGTCAGCCGCGAGGAATTTGATGCACAAAGCGCCCTGCTCAAGCGCACGCGGGAGCGTGTCATCGAGCTGGAAAGCACCCTGGAGGCGCTGACGAGAGCAGTCGAAGAGGACAGTAACGAAGAGTAGTGGCAGCAGTTCTCCGCTAAACCTCCGGACGGCGGCTGTATTCACTCATTTCAGACCAATCAGGTCATCCACCCGCGCGCCTCGCATACACTTGCGGGAACGTTAAGTGCACAGCGCAGAGGTGGGCCATGGAATTGTCGGTGTTGTACAGTCGCGCCCTTTGCGGCCTCGACGCCCCCCTGGTGGAGGTCGAGACACACCTGGCCAACGGCCTCCCCGCGTTTCACATTGTAGGCCTGCCCGAAACGGCTGTGCGCGAAAGCAAGGACCGCGTGCGCAGCGCTATCATAAACTCCCATTTCGAGTTCCCTGACCGACGGATCACGGTCAACCTCGCTCCGGCAGACCTGCCCAAGGAAGGCGGCCGCTTCGACCTCGCCATCGCGCTGGGCATACTCAGCGCATCCGGCCAACTGCCTGCCAACGCTCTGGCACTCCACGAATTTCTGGCTGAGCTGGCACTCGATGGAAGCCTCCGTGCTGTCCGCGGCAGTGTCGCCTCAGCTATCGCCGCCACGACCAGCGGGCGCCGGCTGGTGCTGTCTCAGGAAAGCGCCTGCTCTGCGGCACAGGTACCAGGCAGCAAGATTATTCCCGCAGCCGATATCCTTACCCTGTGTGCCCACCTCAATGGCCGCGCAATCCTGCAGAGCGCCAGCCCGGACAATACGCTTGCCGCCGCAGAATACCCCGATATGGCTGACGTGGTCGGCCAGGCGACCGCGAGGCGCGCCATGGAAATCGCGGCCGCCGGGGGCCACAACCTGCTATTTTGCGGTCCGCCCGGTACCGGAAAAACCCTGTTGGCTAGCAGGCTACCCGGTATATTGCCCCCTCCCCGCCGCAGAGAGGTCCTCTACGGTCTGGCGCTGCGGGATATTGAGGGTCTCCCTGCGGGCACACCTATCGGCCTGCAGCGTCCCTTTCGCAGCCCCCACCACAGCGCCACCGCCACCTCTCTGACCGGCGGTGGCGGCAGTCCTCGCCCGGGGGAGGTTTCGCTGGCGCACGGAGGCGTTCTCTTTCTGGACGAGTTACCAGAATTTAACCGCCGCTGCCTGGAGTCACTACGCGAGCCCCTGGAAGCCGGTGAAATCACCCTGACTCGCACCAAACGTCGAGTGACCTATCCGGCCCGCTTTCAATTGGTAGCCGCCATGAATCCATGTCCTTGCGGGTTTCTCGGTGACCCTGAGCGCTCCTGTCGTTGCAGGCCCGAGCAGATTCAGCGCTATCGAGCGAGGCTGTCGGGACCCCTGTTGGACCGCATTGACCTGCATGTGACCGTGCCGCGCCTGCCACCCAGTCAACTGCTGTCTCGCACAGCAC
The DNA here is from genome assembly GCA_905480565.1 of uncultured Halioglobus sp. GTDB lineage: Bacteria > Pseudomonadota > Gammaproteobacteria > Pseudomonadales > Halieaceae > Marimicrobium. The sequence continues at coordinate 7,836 of CAJQQW010000353.1, forward strand.
CGGCAGAAGCGTCGGCGCCAGTCCAGGCTCGCGTGACACGCTGCAGAGAGCTTCAGCAAGCCCGCCAGGGTTGCGCCAATGCCGGGCTCACTTCTACAAGCCTGCACAGTGTCTGCCAGCTTGGAGAAAAAGAAACCCGCCACTTGTCCACTGCGGCACAGCGTATGCATCTGTCCGCAAGGGGGCTGCACCGCAGTCTCCGTGTAGCCCGAACCATAGCCGATCTGGAACAACAGGACACGGTTAGCGCACCACATCTCGCTGAGGCGCTCGCCTACCGACAACAGGCTGAATGAATTGGCGTGATAACAAGATTTTCATATGCGTTGCGCGCCTGGCGAGGGCCGTCCACCCACCGCAAATTCATCACCAGGTTGTCTACCTAACGTCAGTCTGCTGACTTTGGTTCGCAGTGCACTGATCATTCGTCTGGACTCGCCACTATCGCGCGACAACGCCTTCCTCAACAGCGGGGCAACACCCGAGCAAACCAGCACAGAATTTCAAACCGGCTCTGCCAGACTGCTGATCACGGGTTTACCGCAGGCCAAAGGCCATGCCACACTGCCTCACATAATCACGCCAATAATGACATGTCCGCCCGCATCGCGCGGTCGATGTGCCGGAGCACCTTCATGAACCAATGCCCGTTCGCCAATTTACTGGACCCCGATACTTACGCCCAAGGCATGCCCTACACCAGGCTAAAAGAAATTCGCGAAGCCGGGCCTGTTGTCAAACTTGAAGACCCTATCAGCGGCACATCTTACTGGGCGGTAACTCGCATTGCTGAGATGGACAAGGTCTCGAAAAACCCGGCGCAGTTTTCATCCGCTGAGCGCTCCGCTTTCCCGATGGAATACGATGACGATATCGTCGAGATGCAGCGCCTTACGATCATCAACATGGACCCGCCACAGCATCAAAAAGCGAGGCGCATCGTACGCAACGCATTTACTCCCAAGCGTGTCGAATCGTACGCCGCCAGATTTCGGGAACACGCTCGTCTCATCGTCGATGCCGTCGCCCGTCGTGGCGAATGCGAATTCGTGGAAGAGATTGCCGCTGAACTGCCCTTGATCGCTATTCTTGAATTACTCGGCGTACCACTGCAAGACCGTAAGCAGTTTTTCGACTGGACCAACACGATGATCTTTGCCGACGATCCGGACATGGCGACATCAATGGAGGAGGGTCAGCTAGCAGCGATGGAGGTCATCACCTATGCGCTGGATATCGCGGCCAAGCACCGTCGATCACCAATGGACAATATCACGGGGGCGCTGTTGGACGCAGAATTGGGCGGCGAGCCCATTCCCGAGGAGATGTTTGGCTGGATGTTTATCCTCATACTCGTTGGAGGCAACGAGTCCACCCGCACCGTTATCGC
>CAJQQW010000354.1 GCA_905480565.1 uncultured Halioglobus sp.
GGCATCCGCCAGAGCGCGTACTTGCCCCCGCTCGCCTGCGCGGTAGGCGTCGATCAACCAAATGACTGGCATTACCATTCTTCCGTGGGTATAGTTCAAGCCTTTGAAATCTAGCGATTTACCCTGCCAGACGCAAGGGCGTTAAGTTATGGCCGAATATCAAGAATACCTCGACTTTCTCTGCAGTGCGCTTGCAGCGCACAACAAGAAGAGCCTGGTATTGACCGAGGATATCTCCCTAGTAGCGGACATCGGCCTCAGTTCACTTGAAGTCATGGAGTTCATCGAGAAAATCGAAGACCATTTCGATATTTCCATCCCGCTCAATATCCTGCCCGACGTAAATACCATTGGCGACCTGGCAAAGAAAGTCAGGGAGCTCAACCTCTAACGGCCATCCTGCCGCAGACAAGGGGTAGCAAAGCACATGCTCTTCGACAAATTTCAGTCCATGGCAAGTTTTCAGGCAGATCTGGCTGAGCGCGACATCGCGCCCTTTGGCGCCGTGACAGAGCAAATTCTCTCCGCTACCGAGGGCATCGTGCAGGGCAAGAGGGTCATCCTGGCAGGCACCAACAACTATTTGGGTATGTCATGCGACCCGCGTTGTATCAGGGCCGCCCAACAGGCCGCCGAACAGTGGGGCACAGGCACTACCGGCTCGCGCCTTGCCAATGGCTCCTTCACCGAGCATCAGGCGCTCGAGATGGAGATCGCCGATTTCTACGGTGTAGACCACGCCATCGTTTTCTCTACTGGCTACTCCGCGACCATGGGCATGTGCGCCACGCTCGCAGGCCCCGGGGAGACCATCCTGCTGGACGGCGACAGTCATGCCAGCATCTATTCCGGTGTCAAGCAAAGTGGCGCGGAGATTATCCGCTTCAAGCATAATAATCCAGAGGACCTCGCCAAGCGCATGCGCCGACTGGGAGATCGCGCCGGGAACGCACTGATCATCGCGGAAGGTATTTACTCGATGCTGGGTGACGTAGCGCCGCTCAAGGAAATCGCCGCGGTCAAACGCGAATACGGCGGCTACCTGCTAGTCGATGAGGCGCACTCCATGGGCGTTCTCGGTGAGACCGGCCGCGGAGCAGCGCAGGCGGCGGGCGTCGAGAATGATGTCGACTTCTCTGTGGGCACCTTCAGCAAAAGCCTCGGCTCCATCGGTGGCTTTTGTGTAAGCCGTCATCCGGAGCTGGAGGCCATACGCTACTGCATCAGCGCCTACATATTCACGGCCTCTTCATCACCCTCGGTCGTCGCCTCCACCCGTGAGGCCCTGCGTATCATTGGGGCACAGCCCGAACTGCGTGAAAATCTGTGGAACAACGCTCGTCATCTGTATGAGGGATTAAAAGCGCTTGGCCTGGGCGTGGGTCCCTCAGCCAGTCCGGTTGTCGCCGTGGAAATGGAGGATCGACCCGCCACCATTCAAGGCTGGCAGGCACTGCTGGACGCAGGCGTTTACGTCAACCTCGTGGTCCCGCCGGCCTCACCCTCGACGAACTTTTTACTCCGCAACAGTGTCAGCGCCGCTCACTCCAGCGCACAGATCGACACCATCATTGCCGCCTACGCCGGGCTCATCGAGAACGGCGTAATTTCCCCCGACAAGAAAGCGTAATGGACAAAATAATCATTACCGGCAATGGTCCGCTATGCGGTGAAGTCAGGGTAGCCGGCGCCAAGAACGCCGCACTGCCGATTATCGCCGCCACCCTGCTTAGCGCCGAACCAATGCAACTCAGCAACGTGCCCGCTGTGCGGGACATCGGTACCGTACTGCAGCTGATCGAACTGCTCGGCGCCAAGGTGGAGCGCGAAGATACCGATCTGAACCTCGATTGCAGCACCGTGCACTCAGTGCATGCCCCCTATGAAATGGTGAAGACCATACGCGCCTCTATTCTGCTTCTGGGTCCCCTTCTGGCGCGTTTCGGCGAGGCCGATGTATCGCTTCCGGGGGGCTGTGCGATCGGCACAAGACCCGTCAACGAGCACATCACCGGCCTTCAGGCGCTGGGCGCAGATATTCGTATCGAGGCTGGCTACATCAAGGCGAGAGCAGCGCGTTTGAAGGGAGCGCAATATACCTTTGACGCTCCCTCAGTAACCGCTACGGAAAATCTCCTGATGGCAGCAGCACTTGCCGAGGGCGTTACAACATTAGACAACTGCGCACTGGAACCGGAGATTCCCGACCTTGCACAACTTCTTTGTGCAATGGGTGCAAAAATAGAAGGGGCCGGAACCAGCACAATCTCTATAGAGGGTGTCTCCACCCTGCACGGCACGAGCCATCGAGTACCCCCCGACCGCATCGAGACCGGGACATTCCTGACCGCCGCTGCCGCCACCCGCGGCGACATCACCGTGCTCGATACAGCACCCGATTTCCTGCATCACGTGCTGGGCAAACTCGAGCAAGCCGGCTGCAAGATTGCGCTTGGCAAAGACTGGATCCGACTCCGTACCGACGGTAAGCGCTGCAAGGCCACCAACATCACCACGGCCCCTTACCCCGCCTTCCCGACCGACATGCAAGCCCAGTTCATGGCACTGAACACTCTGGCGGAAGGTTCCGCCACGGTCGTGGAGAACATCTTCGAGAACCGTTTCATGCACGTTGCAGAGTTGCAACGCATGGGAGCAGACATCGAGCTACAGGGTCACACCGCTATCGTGCGAGGCAAGGAGCGCCTGCAGGGCGCCCCTGTCATGGCCACGGACCTTCGCGCCTCTGCCTCACTCATCATCGCGGCATTGGCTGCCGACGGCGAAACGACCATCGATCGGGTGTATCACCTGGACCGAGGCTACGCCAACATCGATACCAAACTGCAAGAACTTGGCGCAAAAATCCAACGCGTTTAACGGTCTTTTTTAAACAATGTTTGGCCGCCGGTGGTCAGGTCTGCGCAGTGCTGACAAGAACCACAGAGTTTGGCTGGCCACGGCACTCAATACGGGTATTCGGGCGCCAATATTCACTCCGGTGGTACACTGGGCAACAGAGGAGGACCCCGCCCGCCATGCCGCAGCACTTCGCACAATTATCCGATCCGCACCTGAGCTCCTTGGACGGGGTGCGCCTGCGCGAACTGCTCAATAAACGGGCGTTGGGCTACCTGTCCTGGAGGCGCAAACGCCGTTTCGAGCATCGAAGGGAAGTGCTGGACGCGCTGCAGCGGGACTTGAACCTGGAGCAGGTGGACCAGCTGCTGGTCACCGGGGACCTGACACATATCGGCCTACCCTCGGAGTTCGAGCAAGCACGCGACTGGCTGCGACAGCTGGGGGATCCCTCGAAGGTGGCACTGGTGCCCGGCAATCACGATAGCTGCGTTGCGGCACCGGAGGCACAGACCTACGCCCTGTGGCGCGACTACATGGCCTCGGACTCACCGGATGATAACGGCATTCACTTTCCCAGTCGGCGTATCCGCGGCAATATCGCCTTTATTGGCCTATCCACCGGGTGTCCCAAACCACCCCTGATGGCCACCGGCACAGTGGCAACGGAACAGCTTGAACGGCTGCCTACTCTGCTGGAGGAAACCGCCGCGCGAGGGCTGTTCCGGGTGGTGTATCTGCACCACAGCCCCGTTGTCGGGCTGGAGAAGTGGCGCAAACGCCTGACTAATGCGGGCCAGGTGCAAACTATACTGGAAGACTGCGGCGCAGAACTGGTCCTGCATGGCCATGGACATCGGGCACATTTTAGCGAACTGGAGACTCGTGCCGGCAACCTCCCCGTTATCGCACTGCCCTCGGCCTCAGCTCTCGGACTGCACGGCGCAGATACCGCACAGTACAACCGCTACGAGATACAACCCAATGCGGCGGGGTGGCAGGTCAACATCGAAGTGCGCCAGTACAGCAGAGACAGCAACAATTACGGTGAAGGGTCACGGCGCCGGGTTCAAGTACGCCGGGGCACCAATGCATCTGCCGTGTCGGGGTGAGACCAATCAGGCGTCTTCCGCAGCGGCTTTTTCCATAGCGCCCTTTACCAACATCAAGTCGGCAATAGAATCCACATCAATAGCTGCATTAGCGTAAGGCAAAATGACTGCGCGAATGCGCAACCCCAGTCGTTTGCTGAGTTTCGCTAATGCCTCTTCCAGCGACAACCAGCCGAGGCGGTAGCGAATAACCGCCCACCAGCCCAACAGGCCAATGACCACCAGTGGCTTTTTGCGCTGCTGCTCGATCTTGCGCCAGAAGCGCGCCGCACGACGCCCCTCCGGAGTGATAAAAGCAAACAGGTTACAGCCACAAAAATCACCATCGCTGAAATGCAACACGGTTTTCTTGATGCCGGGATAGGCCTCGGCGACCAATGCATAGGGCGCCAGCCCCACGGCTACATCCACATCATCGGCGAGGCTCTGCCGGCCAAAGGCGTCCACGATTTCCGACGTCAGCAGCGGGTGATCTGCCGTAGTGAGCAATATCGCTTCTTCCGGAACGAGCTTGCGCATGGTGTCATAAGCGCTGCTGCTGGGGCTCGCCCCGGGTTCGCGCCAGTCAATTTCGCCCTGGTCTACCCAGCCCTGCAACGCGGCATCGGTAGCGACCTCGCTGGCCTCCGGACCGCTCATATGAATCGCTTTCACCACCCGCGCACTGCGCAGTGAATTGAGCACCCGGCGCACCATGGGTATGCCATCCAGATCAATCATCGCCTTGCTGCCAGCGTTAGCGTGGTTGATCAGGGAATCCGCCTTGGTGCGATCACCTGCCAAAACGATTGCCGTCATCTGGTGCGTTTCCGGGTCGAGCTGCATAATTAGAGTTCTTTTTCGTACATGCGGTAGCGTTTATACGCCTGCCCGCCTATGGTTTCAATGATATTGCGCATGCCGTCATTGTCCTCGAGTATCCAGCCCATTTCCACGTCTCTGACACCGCGGGCATGCAGCGCCCTGCGCACCGCATCGATCACCATAAAAGCGAAGGTCGGCCCCAGCCGCGAATGCTGGAATTCCAGCTTCACTCCCATGAGAGGAACCCGGGCTGTTGAGGGGTGACGCACCTTCATACGCCACAGTAACTTGGCCCAGCCAAAGGGCAGTAGCCGGCCATCCAGATCTCGAATGGCCTCGTTGAGGTTGGGCAGCGCCACGATAAAGGCCACCGGCTCTCCGTCGTACTCGGCAATCTGGATGTACTCATCAGGCATTAACTTACTCAAAGTGCTGACCGTCTCTACCCACTCCGACTCCACCAGCGGCACGAAACCCCAGTTTTTCTGCCAGGCATCGTTAAAAATATCCATCATCAAGAGCGCATCTTCGCGCAATTTCTCGCGTCTAGCGGGACGCACCGTCACCCGATCCGAGACCCGCGCGGCGAGCCGCTCCATGACACGCGGTGCCTCGAAGTCCGGACGCACGTGATAAGCCAACAAGTCCTTCACACCCACGTACCCCTGCGCCTCCACCGCCGCTCCATACCAGCTGCGACCGTGACCCATCAGGACGAAAGGGGGTGTGGAAAAGCCGTCCACGAGTATACCGACCTCCTCATTGACATGCAGGTTGAAGGGTCCAATGACCCGCTGCATACCCTCACCCCTCAACCACGATTCAACAGCCCGGAACAGGCCCGCAAAAACCGCAGGGTCCTCCTGCGCCTCCAGCATGCCAAAATAACCCGCCTGATCGTTGTGCTGGCGCAGGTGCAACTCGTCAATTTGAGCGGTGATACGCCCCACCGGGACACCGTCACGGTAGGCGATCCAGGCACGCCATCGAGCATGCTCGAAAAAATGATTCTTGGTGGAAAGCTGATCGCGCTTCATCAGGCGAAGCGGCGCAACCCAGGCTTGATCGTCTGCGTAAATACGGTGGGGCAGGTTCAGAAATTGTCGCAGAGCGCAGGGAGTCGTAACCTCTTCTACTGACAGGGGCATACCACTATTTTGCTTATGGTTCATGATTGCAAAGTGTCGATGGGCCATGCCGGGGAGGTGGCAGCAGTATAGCTGGAAATAGGCGCCATGAAAAAGACTGAGGATGTTTCTTGGCAGTGCTTGTGTATAATTCGTCACTTCTTTGAAGCAAACCGTGGCGCCCCTCGCTGGCTACCCGGCAATTAAAAACCGACGGCGCGGCACAGTGAAAACGCAGTTTTGACCTTCAAGGCCCAGGCACAAAGTATCTACGCCACCGCGTTGCTTACAGCTTACGGTGTCTTTCTTTGCAGTTTCTTTTTTCTGCAGGAATACGGCGACGTTTACCGATTTTATGCCCGTGTAATATCCATTCCCAGCCTGATCGCTTTTTTCTACAGCATCAGAGTGGTATCCGGGCATCCGCTGTTCCGGCTAATCACGCTGTACATGGCCTACCTGTTGCTCAGCAGCCTTTGGAGCGAACCACTGGACCGCTACCGGCTGGGGCAAATGGCGGCAATATGCGTGTACCTGATCAGCTTTTTCACCACCACGCATTACCTCGTAAATCGCAACCCGGCGCATTTTGACCTGATGCTGAGAGCCTGCACTCTGGCTGCCGGAGCGGCCGCGATAGCCAGCATTCTGATCTTTTATACTAGCAATCCCTTCCCCGAGACGCGCATGCAAGGCACCGGCGCGCTGACCAATATCAACGAATACGCCAATGTTTACGGGGTGTTCGCTCTGCTGGCACTGGGCTTCGCTGCGGACAGCCGGAAAGCGATAACACGGGGCCTGTTTCTGCTGGCCATGTTGGCCTTCCTGGGTGTCGCCTGGTTTGGTCAGAGCCGAACCGCGTTTGCCTCGATCCTGATCGCCCTCGGGGTGCTGTCCGGGTTGTCTCTCGGGCGGGGAAAATCTTACATACCGGCCGGGCTGGCCCTCGCAGTAGTCATTTTGCTACTAGCGTTCCCGGAGGTAGTACAGCAGGCGTTTGAACGCGGCCAGAGCTTCAGGTTCATTATTTGGTCGGAAGTCTGGCAGGGCATCCAGGCCCGGCCGATCTTCGGCCACGGCTTGCTCTCCGAACTGGCGATCGATACCGGTGCTCGCAGCAGGCCGATGAGTGTCGCCCATAATGCCTACCTGCAGGTATTCTGGACCGGCGGCATCATTGGTTTGCTACTTTTCCTGCTACTCCTAGGCAGCGCTTTCAGGTTTGCCCTGATAAGGGGTCAGCAGCAGGGAGACTATCGCATTTTGTGTATCCTGATATTCGCCGCCTGTGCAATGATGACCGGCGTCGACATCCTTATTGCGAGACCTCGGGACCAATGGATATTATTCTGGTTGCCTCTGGCAATGCTGATGGCTTTTGGCAACGCTGCCGACGTCTCACCCGGGCGGGGCGGCCACGAGGAAGTACCGCGTGGTGAATAACCGCCCAGACCAGACCGTCATCACACAGGCGAATCGCATTGCCTTGCTGCTGCCCTCTCTGGAGGGCGGTGGCGCAGAGCGCTCCATGCTGAACCTCGCGGCGGGTTTGGTGTCGAGAGGTCGACAGGTTGAACTCATACTGTGCAAGGGTAAAGGCGGCCTGATGGATCAGGTGCCTGAGGGTGTCTCCGTTGTCATACTCGATGTCACCCCGGGACTTGCCGCCCGAGCACTGCTTGCATTGCGCCATCCGCTGGATGCGCTGGCGATGTTGCGCCCCATCCTGCTGGCCAAGAAAAACCCTCCTGAGGTGTCACGCATACCCGCCATTCGGCGCTACCTGAAACAGCAAAAGCCCGACGCCCTGCTGTCCGCACTTACGTATGCCAATCTAGCAGCCCTGTGGGCTGCCGGGAGCAATGGTCGCGCGACACCGGTCATCGTCAGTGAGCGCATCGCGCTATGGACATCCTGTCATGCACCCAATAATGTGCGCAAATGGCGGTGGCGCTATGCGCCTCAACTAGTGCGCCGGATCTACCCCCGCGCCAGTGCCGTGGTCACCGTTTCGCAACACGCCGCAGACGAACTCACCGACAAAATCGGCCTGCAGCATGCACGTATTCTCCCCCTCAACAATCCAGTGGTGGATGACCGGCTGCGTCGCCTTGCGGCGGAGCCCCTCGACCACCCCTGGTTTGCAGACGGAAACAGCCCGGTCATCCTCTCGGCGGGCCGCCTCACAGAGCAAAAAGATTTCCGGACGCTGTTATCAGCGTTTGCTCTGGTCAGAGCGGAGCGCTCCGCTCGGCTGGTGATTCTGGGGGAAGGCCGGCTTAAAAATGATCTGAATCAACAAGCTAATACACTCGGTATAGCGGATGATATCGATTTCCCCGGTTTTGTGGACAACCCCTTTAACTACATGAGCCGCGCTTCAGTTTTCGTATTGCCCTCCCTGTACGAAGGGCTGCCCGGGGTCCTGATACAGGCAATGGCCTGTGGTTGCCCGCTGGTCAGTACCGATAGCCCGGGCGGCTCCGCCGACATTCTGCAGCAAGGTAAACACGGGGAGCTTGTTAAGGTAAGCGATGCGGAGGATATGGCGCGGGGTATCCTTGCACAGCTGGAGAATCCGACGCCGAAAGAGCAACTGCTGTCACGAGCAGAAGACTTTTCGGTTGAGGGCGCGGTGGATAAATACCTCGCTTTACTGGACTTGGTTGCCAGTGAGGCGACTGGTCAGCAGTAGGTAACGAACTATGTGCGGCATAACAGGTTTTATTGAATACCGGGGCGGCAGCGCAGATGATCTCGCTCGCCTGTGCCAGCGCATGACAGACACTATCACTCACCGGGGACCAGACGGCGAGGGTGTGTGGGTCGACCCCAATTTCCCCGTCGCGATCGGTCACCGTCGCCTATCGATTATCGACCTCTCCGAGGCGGGCGCACAGCCCATGATCTCGGCGTCCGGTCGCTATGTGCTGGCATTTAATGGCGAGATCTATAACTTCCGTCGCCTGCGTGAGGAACCCGGCATCCGCGACTACCCGTTTCGAGGGCACTCGGACTCGGAAGTTATTCTTGCCGCAATAGAGCATCTTGGCGCAGAGAAAGCAATCAGCCGACTGGAGGGTATGTTCGCCGTGTCGCTGTGGGACAGGGAAGAGTGCAGCCTTTGGCTGGCGCGGGACCGGGTAGGCAAGAAGCCCCTTTACTACGGTTGGTGCAAGGACAGCTTCCTATACGGCTCTGAACTTAAAGCCCTGCGCCGCCACCCTGCTTTCGACGACGAGTTGGATCGCAACGCGCTGGGCCAGTACCTGCAGTATGGCTGGGTGTCTCAGCCAAATTCCATCTATCGCCAAATACGCAAACTTCCACCGGGCTGCCTGCTCAAGGTACCACTCGGCGGTGAACCCTGGCAGGCACAGCCTCAACAATACTGGTCCGCTGCGAAAGTCGCGGAGCAGGGCGAGCGCCAACCTTTTGCCGGCAGTTACGAAGACGCCATCGACGCACTGGAACAGGTCCTGTGCGAGGCGGTTTCTGATCGCATGGTGGCGGACGTGGAACTGGGTGCCCTGCTTTCCGGCGGCATCGATTCATCCATGATTGTTGCCTTGATGCAGAGCCTGTCCGACCGACCCGTTAAAACATTCAGCATCGGCTTTTCAGAGAAAGCCTATAACGAGGCGGAGTACGCCAAAGCGGTGGCCAAGAACCTTAAAACAGATCATTACGAGATGTACGTGACCCCGCAACAGGCGTTAGGGGTCGTTGAACAACTGCCGCATATTTATGACGAGCCCTTCGCCGATTCTTCCCAAATCCCCACCTACCTGGTGAGCAAACTCGCCAGAGAAAAACTAAAAGTCGTACTCACTGGTGATGGCGGTGACGAACAGATGGCCGGCTATCGTCGCTACCGCAATTGCCTCAAACTCTGGCGGAATGTGCAGAGTGTGCCGGGCCCGATACGCGGGGCGATGCGGCCTGTGACACGCAGCATGGGAGCAGGCAGCTTGCGCTGGGCCAACCGCTATATCCAACAGGGCAGGGCCGCACCAAGCTGGACGCGCAAGCTAGCCAAGATCAGTCAGCGCTCGGAGAACTGGGACGCTAGATCAGTACAGCAGATATTGGCTAACAAATTCAACGGTGGCCTCACAGTTGACCAGTTCGTGGCCGGTGCGCAGACGCCGCTTACGCCGCTGACTGACACCACACACTGGCCAGACGTCGAAGACCCACTGCTGGCCATGCTGCATTACGATTACACAGGCTACCTGTCCGATGACATCCTGGTGAAAGTCGACCGAGCCAGCATGGCGGTGGGCCTCGAAGCACGTGCGCCCCTGCTCGATCAACGCGTGCTTGAACTGGTCTGGTCACTGCCGCGAGGCTACCTGTTTGATGGAGAGGTGGGAAAGCGCGTGCTCAGAGACCTCCTGATGCGCTATGTGCCACGCAAGTTGATCGACCGACCAAAGCGTGGGTTCAGCGTGCCCGTCAAGGAATGGCTAGTGGGGCCACTGCGGGACTGGGCCGAGGATCTGCTCTCCGAGCAGAGACTCAGGGAACAGGGGATTTTCGAGGTCGCCCGTGTCCGCGAAGCCTGGCAGCAGAACCTGCGTGGCTGGGCCAACCACTCAGAAGTATTGTGGTCTTTGCTGATGTTTCAGGCCTGGTGGCAAGCACAATCGAGCGCACCCGATCTGCTGGTCAAAAATTGACCTAAGTGGGGTAGGCAGCAGCCCACACCGCAGGCTTACGACCCCTGGCGATCGGCTCGCGGTTGGCGCTGGACGCACCTGCAGAAGACTGTAATTTACCTAATAAAAACATGGTCTTGGAAAGAAAAGGCCGTATTAGCTCCGCGCCCGAACAAGCCCCGAAACGGACTCCCGCTAACGCTTGCAACGGGATTGTTCCCGCTGGTCAGTGGTATTATTTCCTATAGGTGCCAAAGACCAAAATGCTACGATTGCTCGCTATCAGGCAACTCTTTTCGAGGGGCCTGAACATAGGGTGCCCGCATGTACACATCCATGTACACAGAACAAGCAAGTGGCCCGTAGACATTATTAAATTTAGCTTCATCCCGTGCCTTTTTTGGGATGTAGAGCAGCTTTTTTTGCGTAACTTTGCGCCGGCGGATAGAGCGTCGAAAACGAGGTATCTACTTTGACACAGGTTACTGTAAATCCCACGCCTACCCAACACGAGCTGACCTTTCGCCCGGCGGATTTCGCCACTCTGACCGAAGCACTGGATTATGCCGCTCAGGGCGATACCGGATCCAACTTCTACACGGGGCGCGGCGCCATCTATGCCAGCGTGACCTACCGCGAACTGCGCCTCGAAGCCATCGAGCTGGCCCACAAACTGCTGGGTCTGGGAATGAAAAAAGGCGACCGTGTAGCCCTGGTGGCGGAAAC